>NZ_BADB01000273.1:0-2746 GCF_000333415.1 Microbacterium sp. B24
ATTCGAGCTCGGTCCCGGGGATCCTCTAGAGTCATCCGCCGCCGGCGCGGTGGCGCGCGCACTGGGAATCGCGGGCTTCATCGCCAAAGGAACGGCGCTGGGAACCCTGGGTGTTCTGCTCATCGTGGCCGCCGTGCACGCGGATGCCGCCCGCGCGGGCGGGCTCGACAGCGCCGTCGACGGACTGCTCACGCTGCCAGCAGGGAGGGCGATCGCCACAGCCCTCGGGGTCGGGTTGATGGCCTACGGCGTCTTCTGCGGGTTCCGCGCGCGCTACGCGCGGCTCTGAACCCTTGGGGGCGTGCGCTGTCAAGGCCCTGGGGCAGCTGCCGGCCGAGCGGCAGGCTCGAAGCATGACCGAAATCACTGGAACCGAAGCCTGCGATCGTGTGAAAGCTCTCGTCGAGGACATCGACATCACCATGCTCACGACCGTGGATGCCGCGGGACGGCTCGTCAGCCGGCCGATGAGCACGCGCGAGATGGACGAGACCGGCGACATCTGGTTCTTCACGTCCGACGAGACGAAGAAGGCGGAGGAGGTCGAGGCCGACCGCGACGTCAACCTGGCGTACTGCGACGCGAAGGGCATGCGCTACGTGTCGGTGGCCGGCCGAGCCGCCCTCGTGCACGACCGCGCACGCATGGAGCAGTTGTGGTCGCCGTCACTGGACATCTGGTTCGAGGATGGACTCGACACGCCCGACATCGCACTGCTGAAGGTCACACCGGTCGAGACGGAGTTCTGGGAGCCCGCCCACGGCAGGCTCGTCATGGCGGCCGGCATGCTCAAGGCTCTGGTCACTCGCGACGCCCCCGACGACACGATGAACCACGGCAAGCTGGTGTGCTGAGGCCCGCATCGGGCCGGCTCCCGTCGGCCTGATCAGGCGGGACGCGCTTGGGCGGGCGCGCTCGGCAGGGCGTTGACGGCGCGTATCAGGTGATGCAGATCACCGACGCGGCGCTGTGCGAACGTCATGACGAGGCGCGGTGCCGCGAGGTCGTCCTCGTCCTCGCGCTCTGCTTTCAGCGGGCCGCGGCGCTCGATCGCACCGTCGGCGAGCAGCTCCGCGAACCTGTCGTTGAGTGCCGACACCTCGGCATCCGTCGGCTCGGAGCGCAGCCGCAGCACGAGGCGTCGCCCGACCCATCGCAACGAGACGTAATTGCGATAGAAGCCCGTGATCTCCTCGACGGCGGCATCGACCGAGTCCGTCATCACGACGCGATCGAGATCGTCGGCGGAGATCACGCCGTCGGGAATGAGCTGTTCATCGGCGAAGCGGCGCAGCCCCGCCCAGAAGGCGCCTCCCGGGCGATCGAGCAGCACGATCGGCGTGGGAACGGCTTTTCCCGTCTGCTGCAGCGTCAGCAGCTCGAACATCTCGTCGAGCGTGCCGAAGCCTCCCGGCAAGCAGACGAAGCCACTGGATTCCTTCACGAGCATGAGCTTGCGGGTGAAGAAGTACTTCATCGCGACGTTGCGCTCGTGCGCGGCGATGATTGCGTTCGGCTTCTCCTCGAACGGCAGGCGGATCGAGACGCCGAGAGAGTGTGTGGGTCCGGCGCCCTCGGCGGCGGCTTGCATGATTCCCGGGCCTGCTCCGGTCACGGTCATCCAGCCGCGAGCGGCGAGGGCTGCAGTCAGTTCCACCGTGAGCCGGTACAACGGCGAGTCCGGGGCCGTGCGCGCCGAGCCGAACACCGTCACTTTCGGGACACCTCGNAACGGCGCGAACAGTTGGAACGCGGCGCGCATCTCGGTGAGAGCAGCCGATGTGATCTTGAGGTCGAGGCGGTCGGCGCGGTCAAGACCCATGCCGACCCCCGTCGCGAGGATGCTTGCGACGAGATCTGCGTTCTCGACGACGCCGGGCTCATCCAGGAGGTGTCGGATGCCCTCGGTCACGGCGGGGGGAAGAGTGGAGCTTTCTACCATGTCCCCACCCTCGCATCCTCGAGCAGCATCGGGTGAACGATCGCCGAACGCGGGTCGTTAGTTCGTCGTCACCGTCAAGCGCGGACTCGACGGCGCCGCGGTGGCGGCGACCTGCAGGCCGACTCTCACGGATTGACCTGCCGCCAGCGGACCGGCCCAGTCCTTTCCGGTGCAGGTGATCGTTCCCGAGGCGACCGCGCACGTCATGCCCCAGGCGTTGACGACCTGCGTCGCCCCCGGGCTCGACCAGGAGATCGTCCAGCCGCCCACCGCGCGGGAAGCGGTGACGGTGAACTCGGCCACGTAGCCGTCCTGCCAGGCGCTCTGCAGCATCCAGGTGGCGGAGACCGGGGCGAGGCCCGGGGCCGGGGTCGGTGTCGGAGTCGCGGTCGGCTTCGGCGTCGGAGTCGGGGTGACGGTCGGAGTCGGCGAGGACGTCGGCTTCGGCGTGGGCGTCGCTGTCGGCTTCGGCGTCGACGTGGGGCTGGTCGTCGGCTTCGGTGTCGGCGTCGGCGTTGGCGTTGGGGAAGCAGCCGGCTGCGTTCCCAGCAGCGGGGCGAGCGCGCTGAGCTTGGCCGTCTGCGGCGTCTTCCAGTCGTCCGCCACGAGCCCGCCCGTGTCGCCGCTGTTCGGGTTGAACGACCAGTATCCGAAGCTCAGACCGTTCGCTCCGAGGTAGGAGACCAGCGTCTTCAGCCACTGCGCGTCGCTCGTCGTCTCGAGCTTCGTGCCGAACTCCCCGACGAAGACCGGCGCGACCCCAGTGCGAGCCAGGTACCCCCAGTTCGCGTCCCAGACCGACGG
>NZ_BADB01000272.1:0-191 GCF_000333415.1 Microbacterium sp. B24
ATTCGAGCTCGGTCCCGGGGATCCTCTAGAGTCGAGTCGGAGGGATGCCGTGCGCCGCAGGCGGCGCAAACTGACGAGACCTAGCGTGCGATGAAGCGGGCCTCGACTCCCGCCGACACGACGATCTCGTCGGGCCGGAACTCGACGGCGGCGGCCCGATCGAACTCGGCCATGCCGGCGGCCTTCGCCAT
>NZ_BADB01000271.1:0-976 GCF_000333415.1 Microbacterium sp. B24
GGCGCGAGGGACTCCGGCGTTCGCGAGCACCTTCTGCAGGCGCACGCCCTCGGCGTCCGGTGTGTTCGTCATCGCAGCACCTCCGCGTCGAAACCGTCCGAGCCGTCGTCGAGCAGCGGCGAGACGTGCGGCAGCTCGTCGAGGGAGTTGATGCCCAGGTTCACCAGCAGCGCGTCGGTCGTGCCGTAGTTGATCGCGCCGGTCTCGGGGTCGGTGAACAGCTCGGTGATGAGGCCTCGCGCGAGCAGCGTGCGCACCACCGAGTCGACGTTGACGGCGCGGATCGAGGCGACCTGGCTGCGTGTGACGGGTTGCTTGTACGCGATGACGGCGAGCGTCTCCAGCGCCGCCTGCGACAGGCGCGACGGGGCCTGGCCGCCGACGTACTCGGCGATGAGGTCGTCGTGCTCATCGCGCACGTACAGCCGCCAGCCGCCACCCACTTCGCGAAGCTCGAAACCGCGGCGAGGGCCGCCCGTCTCGCCGTCGTAGTCGGCGACGAGCGTTTCGACGGCCTGACGAACGGTCGGCACCGGGGCACCGACGGCGGCGGCGAGGGCGACGAGACTCTGCGGCTCGTCGACGATCAGCAGGATGGCCTCGATGCGGCGCGCGACGTCAGCGGGCTCCTGTGAGCGCACCGGTGGGGCGGTGTCGCTGTCGGTCTCAGTGGTCATAGTCGGCTCCCAGGGTGGCGAGGTTCTCTTCGGACCACCGCTCGGCGGTCCAGCGCAGGGTCAGCTCGCCGAGTGGCTCGAGCTGCTCGAACGAGAGGGCGGCGTGACGGTAGAGCTCGAGCACCGCGAGGAAGCGCGCGACGACGACACCGGTCTGCGCGACCCCGGCGACGAGCTCTCGGAAGTTGAGGGTTCCGGCGTCACGCAGCAGCGTCACGACGATCGCGGCCTGCTCGCGGATGGATACAAGCGGCGCGTGCAGGTGGTCGAGCCCCACGTGCGGAATCTCCTTGGGGGCG
>NZ_BADB01000270.1:0-2492 GCF_000333415.1 Microbacterium sp. B24
ATCACGTACGACGGCGGCGCGAGGGTGAGCCGCGCTGCGAGCTCCTGGAGGCTCGTCTTCGGATCCATCGCGGCGCCGTAGCGGTCGGGGTCCGCCATCAGCGGCTCGACGAGGCGCAGCACGAGTGCCGTGGCCGCTTCCGGCCCGGAGGAGAGGAATGTGGCGCCGATGACCGCTTCCATCGTGTCGGCGAGGATCGAGTCCTTGTCGCGCCCACCGGTCTGATCCTCACCGCGTCCGAGACGCAGGTGCGCGCCGAGGTCGATACCGCGGGCAACCTCGGCGAGAGCGACGGTGGAGACCACGCTCGCCCGGCGCTTGGCCAGGGCACCCTCTTCCAGTTCAGGGTGCGTCAAGAACAGGTGCACCGTCACCGCTTGACCGAGGATCGAGTCCCCGAGGAACTCCAGTCTCTCGTTGTGCGGGATCCCGCCGTTCTCGTAGGCGAACGAGCGGTGTGTCAGCGCAACCGACAGAAGCTCGGGGTCGATATCGACCCCGAGCTTGTCGGAGAGCACACGGTGCTCGATCACGGCATCCGCCATCAGATGGCCGCCGCGATCAGATGTCTGCGACCTTGCGGCTCTCCCGCTGGGGGACCATTCGGCGCGGCATCCTCGACGACTTCGCCAAGGAGCGCATCGCCGAGTTCGACATCCGCACGCAAGGCCCCGGCCAGGCGGCGGGTTCGCTCTCCGGCGGTAACCAGCAGAAGGTCGTGATCGCGCGCGAGCTCAGTCGCAGCCTCAAGCTCTTCCTCGCCTCCCAGCCGACGCGCGGTGTGGACGTGGGCTCGATCGAGTTCATCCACAAGCGCATCGTCGAGACGCGCGATGCGGGCATTCCCGTCGTCGTCGTCTCCACCGAGCTCGATGAGGTCGTTGCGCTCGCCGACCGCATCCTCGTGATGTACCGCGGGCGCATCGTGGGCATCGTGCCGGCAGACACGCCGCGTGATGTCCTCGGCCTGATGATGGCCGGCGAGAACCCGACGGAGGATGCCGCGTGAGCACCACGACCGAACCCGCCCCCCTGGCACCCGGCGCGGCGGTACCCCCTCCGCCGACGGCGAACCGCGTCATGACCGAGATCCTGCGCGGCAATGTCGTGACCACGATCCTGGCCGTCGTGCTGGCGCTGATCGTCGGCGGCGTGCTCATCGCCGTGACCAACCCGGAGGTGCAGGCGGCATCCGGATACTTCTTCGCGCGCCCCGGTGACACGCTCTCGGCCGCCTGGACCGCCGTCGCCGGCGCGTACGCCGCACTGTTCACGGGCTCGGTCATCAACCCGAACGCCCCCGACTTCCTGAGCGCGATCCGCCCGCTCGCGAACACCCTCGGGTTTGCGACACCGCTCATCGCGGCAGCTCTCGGCATCGCCGTCGCCTTCCGGGTGGGACTGTTCAACATCGGTGCCCGTGGCCAGATGCTCATCGCGTGTGCCGCCGCGGCGCTGGTGACCTTCCAACTGGATCTGCCCCGCGATCATCCAGGTGCCGCTCACGCTCGTGGTCGGCATCATCGGCGGCGCGCTGTGGGGCGGGCTGGTGGGTCTGCTCAAAGCGCGCACCGGCGCGCACGAGGTGATCCTGACGATCATGCTCAACTACATCGCGTTCTACCTGGTGTCGTGGATGGTGCGTGTGCCCGAGCTGCTCCAGAAGCCGGACAACATCCAGCCGATCAGCCGGCCCACGCCGGAGAGCGCGCGTTTTCCCCTGCTGTTCGGCGAACAGTTCAACCAGCTCAACTGGGGCTTCGTCATCGTCATCGTCGCGACGCTGTTCGTGTGGTGGCTCGTTGAGCGCTCCAGCCTCGGCTTCCGCATGCGCGCCGTCGGCGAGAACCCGCACGCGGCCCGCGCCGCGGGCATCAGCGTTCCCCGTGTCTACATCTACGCGATGCTGTTCGCCGGCGGCCTGGCCGGTATCGCGGGCATGTGCCAGATCCAGGGCACGGTCACGAGCGGCTTCGACGGAGGTATCGACGCCGGTATCGGCTTCAACGCCATCACCGTCGCCCTCCTCGGACGCAGCCGTGCGTGGGGCACGTTCTGGGCCGGCATCCTGTTCGGCGCGCTCAAGGCGGGCTCGTTCCCGATGCAGGCGCTGCAGCAGATCCCGGTCGACATCGTTCTCGTCGTCCAGTCGCTGATCGTGCTGTTCATCGCCGCTCCGCCTCTGATCCGCACGATCTTCTTCCTTCCCAAGACCGACGCCGAGCGCTCGCCGCGTTCGCGTGCCCGCCTCGCGCGGCGCCGCGCCCGCGGCAACGGATCGGATGCCGACAACGACCAGAAGGCGGTGGCAGCATGACCGCGCCGGTGATCGCTCCCGAGATCGGTGAGCCGACCGTCGTCCAGGTGCGCGCGATGAAGGTGCCGGTCACCCTCCTGGTGCTCGCCGGACTCCTCGGCATCCTGTTCCTTCTCGCTCCCCGCGACGGCGTCACCACGTATCGACGACTCTAGAGGATCCCCGGGACCGAGCT
>NZ_BADB01000269.1:0-4226 GCF_000333415.1 Microbacterium sp. B24
GAGCTCGGACCGGGGATCCTCTAGAGTCCAAGCCGATCTCGCGCGTCGCAAGCTCGGCTACGGCCGCGGCTCGCGGATGAAGTTCGAAGAGGACGAACTGACCATCTCCGCCGGCGTCCGGCATGGGCTCAGCATGGGAAGCCCGATCGCGCTGCGCATCGGCAACACCGAGTGGCCCAAGTGGACCGAGGTCATGAGCGCCGAACCGGTCGAGATGACCGAGATGTCGCGCGGGCGCGGTGCTGCCCTCACCCGACCCCGCCCGGGCCACGCCGACCTGGTGGGTATGCAGAAGTACGGCTTCGACGAGGCCCGTCCGATTCTCGAGCGTGCGAGTGCCCGCGAGACGGCGGCGCGTGTGGCTCTGGGTGCGATCGCCCGCTCGTTCCTCGGTGAGCTCGGCATCCGCCTCGTCAGCCACACGCTGTCGATCGGCCCCGTTCACGTGCCCGCAGGCGCTGCCCTTCCGACTCCGGACGACGTCGCCGCGCTCGACGCCGATCCGCTGCGGTGCTTCGATCCCGCGACGTCTGCGGCCATGGTCGCCGAGGTGGATGCCGCGAAGAAGGACGGCGACACCCTGGGCGGCATCGTCGAGGTCCTCGCCTACGGCCTTCCGCCCGGCCTGGGCTCCCATGTGCAGTGGGACCGCCGCCTCGACGGCAAGCTGGCACAGGCACTGATGAGCATCCAGGCCATCAAGGGCGTGGAGGTCGGCGACGGCTTCGAGACCACACGCCGACGGGGTTCGGCGGCTCACGACGAGCTGTTCGCGGCATCCGAGGGCATCACGCGCTCCTCCGACAAGGCCGGCGGCACCGAGGGTGGAATGTCCACCGGGACGGTGCTGCGCGTGCGCGCCGGCATGAAGCCGATCGCGACCGTGCCGCACGCGCTTCGGACCATCGACGTCACGACGGGCGAGGCCGCCACCGCGCACCATCAGCGCTCCGACGTCTGCGCCGTGCCCGCCGCGGGCGTGGTGGCCGAGGCCATGGTCGCGATCGTGCTCGCCGAAGCGGTGCTGGAGAAGTTCGGCGGCGACAGCGTCGCCGAGACGGCTCGTAATCTCCGCAGCTACCTCTCCGCGATCCCCGAGACCCTGCAGACGGCCTCGGACAGCGACGACGCCCTCGGATGACGAGCCCTGCGATCGTCCTCATCGGCCCGATGGGGGCGGGGAAGACGAGCGTCGGCAAGCGCGTGGCCAAACGCCTCGGCCTGCCGTTCACCGACAGCGACGCCGTGATCGTTCGTGAGCACGGCCCGATCGAGACCATCTTCGCCACCCACGGCGAGGAGCACTTCCGCGAGCTGGAGCGCCGGGCCGTGGCCGGTGCTCTGCAGGCGGGCGGCATCGTCGCACTCGGCGGGGGAGCGGTGCTGCACCCCGGCACTCAAACCGCGCTCGCCGGTCACCGCGTCGTGCTGCTGACCGTCGCGCCGCACAATGTCGCGGCTCGCATCCGCGGCGGCGCGCGCCCCCTGCTGCAGGAGGGCGACGCCGTGGAGCGCTGGCACGAGATCTACGCTGCGCGCCGCCCCCTCTACGAACGGCTCGCACACGTGAGCTTCGACACGTCCGCCGGTCCTCTGCAAGACACGGTCGATGCCCTCGCGGCGTGGATCGAGGCGGAGCTGCCCAGTGACGATCAGGCGCGAGGAGCACAGGAATGACCGACACCACCGTCATCGGCGTCGCCGGGGACCAGCCCTACGACATCACGATCGGACGAGGCATCCTCGGCATGGTCGGCGACGCTCTGCCTCCCGCCGCACAGAAGGTTCTCATCGTGCACCCGCCGACACTGTCCGCGCAGGCGACCGAGCTGCGCGAGCTGCTGCTCGGGTCGGGGGATCGCCAGGTTCTGCTCGCCGAGGTTCCGGATGCCGAGCAGGGCAAGCGCGTCGAGGTGGCGGCCTTCTGCTGGCAGGTCATGGGCCAGGCCGACTTCACGCGCACCGACGCCGTCGTCGGGTTCGGCGGCGGAGCCGTGACCGACCTGGCGGGCTTCGTCGCGGCGACCTGGCTGCGCGGCGTCGCGGTGGTGCAGGTGCCCACGACGGTGCTCGGCATGGTCGATGCCGCCGTCGGCGGCAAGACCGGCATCAACACGGCGGAGGGCAAGAACCTCGTCGGCGCGTTCTGGCCGCCTCGCGCGGTGATCTGCGACCTCGCTCTGCTCGACACCCTCAGCCGCAACGAGCGGGTGGCCGGGTTCGCCGAAGTCGTCAAGGCCGGCTTCATCTGGTATCCGGAGATCCTCGACATCATCGAGACCGATCCCGATGCCGCCGTCGACCCGCAGTCCCCGGCATTCCGCCGTTGCATCGAGTTGGCCATCGACATGAAGGCGCGCGTCGTCGGCGAGGACCTCCGCGAAGCCGGGCTACGCGAAGTGCTGAACTATGGACACACGCTCGGCCATGCGATCGAGCACGCCGAGCGGTATCAGTGGCGCCACGGCGCAGCGATCTCGATCGGCATGCTCTTCGCCGCGGAGCTGTCGCGGCTCGCCGGCCGCCTGTCCGACGACGCGGCCGTGCGACACCGCCGCATCCTCGAACTGCTCGGACTGCCGAGGTCGTACCGCGCGGGCGCGTGGAAGCAGCTGCTGGCCACCATGCAGCGCGACAAGAAGACGCGCGGTGCGATGCTGCGCTTCATCGTCCTCGACGACATCGCGAAGCCGACCGTTCTGCAGGCCCCGGACGAGTCCCTCCTGTTCGCGGCCTATCAAGAGGTCGCCGAGTGAGGGAGCCGGTCGTCCGGCGTGTGCGGGCCGCGGAGTGGCGGGAGATCCGCGACCTCCGCATCGAGGCCGTCGGCGATCCGGCGGCATCCATCGCTTTCCTGTCCACCGTCGAACAGGAGCGTGCGCACGACGAGGCGTTCTGGCGCGAGCGCGGCGCGGGCGCGTCGCTGTCCGACGAGGCCGCTCAGTTCATCGCCGACGACGACGGGCGGTGGGTCGGCACGGTGACCGTCCTCCTCCGGGCGGCGGGCACCGCCGATCATCTGGGTCGCCCCGTGACCGAGGCGGGCGCAGACATCGTGGGCGTCTACGTGGCGCCGTCGCAGCGCGGCACGGGACTGCTCGGGCGCCTCATCGATGTGGCCGGGGCGTGGGCCCGGGATCGTGGGGCCGACGAGCTCACGCTCGATGTGCACGCCGAGAACCACCGCGCCCAGGGCGCCTATCGCAAAGTCGGCTTCGTCGCGACGGGGGAGAGGCTCACGAGCGTCATCGGTCCCGAGCTCGTGATGGTGCGCGCCGGTAGGGTGAGCGCGTGACGACCCCTCGACGCCTCCTGCTGGTGAACGGCCCCAACCTCAACCTGCTCGGCATCCGCGAGCCCGACGTCTACGGGCACGACACCCTCGCCGACGTGGAGCGGATCGTCCAGGATGCCGCGGCTGCGCGCGGCTTCGACGTCGAGGCGGTCCAGAGCAATCACGAGGGTGTGCTGATCGACGCGATCCACGAGGCGCGCACCACCTGCGCCGGGATCGTGATCAACCCGGGAGGTCTCACCCACACCTCCGTCGTGCTCCGCGATGCGCTGTCGGGGGTGTCGCTGCCGGTGGCCGAAGTGCACATCTCCAACGTGTACGAGCGTGAGAGCTTCCGCCACCACTCGTACGTGGCGGACGTCGCCGTCGTGCACGTGATCGGCGAGGGCGTCGCCGGCTACGCACGTGCCACGGCGCTGCTGATCGATGTCATCGTCGGCGCCGCCGAAGGCTGAGCCCCGGACGCCCGCGCGGCCGTGGGCTAAGATCGACTGTCGGCCGCGCGCCACCGCGTGCGCCCCCTCGAACTCACGAACGGAAACTCCACACTCATGGCATCGACCGCAGACATCAAGAACGGCGTCGTCCTCAGCATCGACGGACAGCTCTGGAGCGTCGTGGAGTTCCAGCACGTCAAGCCCGGCAAGGGCGGTGCGTTCGTGCGCACCAAGCTGAAGAACGTCATGACCGGCAAGGTTGTCGACAAGACGTTCAACGCGGGCGCCAAGGTCGAGATCGAGAACGTCGACCGCCGTGACTTCACCTACCTCTACAACGACGGCGAGGGCTTCGTCTTCATGGACGTGGCCGACTACGACCAGATCACGGTCGGCGCCCGCACGGTCGGCGATGCCGCGAACTTCCTGCTNGGAGAACAGCAAGTGCAGATCGCCCTCAACACGGCAACCCGCTCTACATCGAGCTGCCGGCC
>NZ_BADB01000268.1:0-2228 GCF_000333415.1 Microbacterium sp. B24
CCGACCCGCAGGAGCCCGCCTGATGCTTGACACCCCGCCGAACGACGACGAGTTCGCGGACCTGTTCAGCAAGCTGCCGACCCCGCGCGAGCAGGCGCCGGCATCGGNCGAAGGGGCCCCCGTCCCGCCGTCGCGCCGCGCCGCGAGGGAGGCTGCCGCTGCCGCGAACGTCGCCCCCGAGACGACCCCGTCGAACACGAGCACACCGACCGCGACGCCGGTTTCCGCACGCGCGAGCAACGAAGCTGCCGAACCGCGCCCTGCGGCCGCGGCACCGGAGCCACTGGTCGCCCACGCTGCACCCGCGCATCAGCAGCTCGATGCGCTCTTCAGCGCGGAAGCGCACTCCGACCGCGGGCACGGCAACCGGCACGATCGCGATCGCCGGAAGAGCCGCATCGCGGGCTGGGTGATCTTCGGCGTGATCCTGGCGATCCTGGGTGGCATCGTGGGTGGCGGCTTCTATGTCTGGAACACCTACGAAGACAAGATTCGGGCCTTCATGGGCTGGGAAGAGCCCAAGGACTACGAGGACGGCATCGCCGAGGGTGACGCCACCGTGACGATCGTCACCGGAGACACCGGATCGACGATCTCGATTTCACTCTTCCAGGCCGGAGTCACAAAGACCGACACCGCCTTCTACGACTATCTGATCAAGACCGGACAGAACCCGGACTTCCAACCGGGCGTGTATGCGCTGAAGCAGAAGATGTCGTCCGAAGCGGCTCTCAAGGCTCTCGAAGACCCCACCAGTCGACGCGAGAACACGGCGCAGCTGCCCGAGGGTCTGACGATGAATTCGACCCTGACGCGACTCGCCGACGGCACCGGCATCCCGCTCGCCGACCTGCAGGCGGCCGTCGCCGATCCCTCGCAGTACGGTGTCAGCGCCACCACGCTCGAGGGCTGGCTGTTCCCGGCGACGTACACGTTCGATCCGGGAACGACGGCGCAGCAGGTGATCAAGACCCTGGTCGATCGCACGGTGACCTCTCTCGACAAGGCCGGCGTGCCCAGCGACCAGCGCGAGCGCATCCTGACCGTCGCGTCGATCATCCAGCGCGAGGCACGGTTCACGGCCGACTTCTACAAGGTGTCCCGTGTGATCGAGAATCGCCTCGACCCCAACAACGAGGAGACCCACGGTCTGCTGCAGATGGACTCGACGGCGCAGTACGGCTACAACGAGATCAACAAGGGCACGGCCAGCTCCTCGGCGGAGGCCCTCGCCAACGACAACCCGTGGAACACGTATCTGCACCCGGGTCTGCCGATCGGGCCCATCGCCAACCCGGGCGACCTGGCCATCGATGCGGCGATGCACCCGGCCGACGGTCCGTGGCTGTACTTCGTGACGGTCAACCTCGACACCGGGGAGACGATCTTCAGCACCACGTATGCCGAGCACGAGAAGGCCGTCGCGCAGTGGCAGCAGTGGTGTGCCGCCAATGACAGTGCCGACTGCTGAGGTCCCGGTCGGGTCGCTGCTGGAGGTGTGGGGCGACCCGATCGCTCACAGCCTCTCGCCGCAGATCCACGCCGCTGCATACGCCGCGCTGGGCTGGGACTGGACCTACGGACGGCGGCGCGTCGCAGCGGCCGACTTCGCGGGCGAGGTGGGCCGGCTCGCCCCGGCATTTCGAGGGCTCTCGCTCACCTTTCCGCTGAAAGCCGAGGCCTTCGCGGCCGCCGCGGCCCGTGATCGCACGGCCGAGCTCACCGGCGCCGTCAATACGCTCGTCCGCGTGGGCGGGCAGTGGCGCGGCTTCAACACGGATGTCGGCGGAATCGTCGGCGACGTGCGAGCCCACGGACTCGACACGATCGAGACCGCACGCATCATCGGCGCCGGGGCGACCGCGACGTCTGCGCTCGTCGCTCTCGCGCAGCTCGGCGCCCACACGGTCGATGTGGTCGCGCGACGGCCCGACGCCGCGCACGCCCTCGCCCAGCTGGGGGAGCGCCTGTCGGTGGCCGTCTCGATCGCGCCGCTCGAAACGGTCCGGCCGGCGCTCGTGGCGCTCACGGTCTCCACCCTGCCCGGCGGGGCCGACCTGCCGGAGGACACCGCACGACGTCTCGCCTCCGGCGGAGGGCTGCTCTACGACGTCGTCTACGGCCACTGGCCGAACCCGCTGGCCACGGCCTGGCAGACGACCGGCGCACCCGCCGTCAACGGACTTCGCATGCTGGTGCGACAGGCCGGTCTGCAGATCCGCGCGTTC
>NZ_BADB01000267.1:0-1152 GCF_000333415.1 Microbacterium sp. B24
TGAGCGTGCGAGCGCCCACGCGGATCTCGAGGTCGTGCACGGCAAGCACAGCAGACGTCCGTTCGTCGGGGATGGGGACGGCCCGGAGACGGACCAGCCTCCCATTCTACCGTCCACGTCCGGCGTCGACCGCCGCTCGAGTCCAGAGGTGCCAGACTCGGGACCATGCGATTGCGCCCCTTCGCCGACGACGATCTGACGCTGCCCTTCCTCGGCACGATCGCGTTCCGCACCGATCGATGGCGTGATGCGCATACCCGCTCGACCGTGCTGGAAGTGGACGGGCACCCCGTGGCCGCCGGCATCATGTGGACCTCGCGCGTGCACGGGGACCGGTACTGGGTCGCCATCGTGGTCGAGCCCGTATCGCGTGGCCGCGGTTACGGGAAGGCCGTGTTCGCCCACTTGTCGACACTGCGAGATGCGCCACTGACCTTCATGACGCGCGGGTACGTCGACGACGATGCACTCGGCTTCGCCGACGCCCTGGGAGCACGGACCATACAGGTGGTGCCACCCGCGGACGTGCCGGCGGCGTCTCGCGCGGTTCTGCGGCCGCACCCGGCGGTGCAGAGCGTCCGCGATCTGCCCTGGGACGACGTCCTCGATGCCAACGCGGCCGTCTACGCCTGGACGCACGAGGGCTGGTCGCCCGTCGCTCCGGATTTCGCGGCGGCTCTCTCGGAAGACCTCGAGGCCGAGGTCGACCGCGACGCGAGCAGCGCCGCCGTTGTCGACGGCGAGATCGTCGCGCTGGCGCTCGTCTATCACGACTCGACACCCCCGTGCCTCACGGCGGAGACCACGAGGAGGGAGACGGCCGACGGTGAGCGCTTGATCGAGGCCTGCGTCCGGCGCTCCCTCGACGTGCTGGCAGCTCGCGGCGTCGAGCGGGTCACCTTCGACGGCCATGTCAGCGATCCGCACTTCCTCCCCGTATGGGCGCGCCTCTCACCGAGGGGCCGCTGGTTCCGCCTCGTCGAGATCCCTCCGACCGGCGGATGACGAGCGAGCGGGACGGGTCATCCTCAGCTCGTGCACGCCCTCGTCGACACGCACGGTTCCGTCGGGCACGAATCCGTGCTTGGCAGAGAAGGCCTGCGCGCGAGGATTGGGATCGGCCAGACTCTAGAGGATCCCCGGGACCGAGCT
>NZ_BADB01000266.1:0-4672 GCF_000333415.1 Microbacterium sp. B24
GCCGGCCCTGGGGCGCCCGGCGTCGAGAGCGCCGGCATCGGCATCGCCGACTGGGTCGCGGCGGCGGTCGCCGCGATCGACGAGTCTGTCGACCCCGTTGCGGTCGTCGGCCACAGCGGAGGCGGCAACGTCGCCTGGGGAGCAGCCGATGCCCGCCCCGAACGCGTGGCTCGGGTCGTCCTGGTCGATACTGCGGTGCCGCACGACGGGGGCATGATCTCGGAGTTCGACGTCGTCGACGGCGTCGTGCCGTTCCCCGGCTGGGAATTCTTCGACGAGGACGACGTGGCTGATCTCGACGCGCAGACGCGGGCGCGCACCGCACCGCTGACCCGCTCGGTGCCGGCTCGGGTCCCCACCGACGCGATCGCGCTGCACGACGAACGTCGCTACGAGCTTCCCGTCACCGTGCTCTCCGGATCACTGGGCGAAGAGGAGTTCCGCGGCTTCCTCGCACAGTGGGGCCGGTACGCCGACGAGTTCTCCGCGATCCGCGACACCGAGATCATCCGTCTGGGCAGCGGCCATTGGCCGCAGTTCTCCCAGCCACAGCGGCTGGGCGACGCGATCGCCGCCGCCATCACGCGAGCGCCGCTCCCTTCGTCGCCGCGCTGAGCGGGCCGCAAGACCCACCGGTCACGGCGAGAGGGTCTCCGCAGCGAGCCGAGATGCCGAGGGGCTCAGTGCCCCATCCCGAGACCGCCGTCGACGGGGATGACGGCACCCGAGATGTAGGCGGCATCCTCCGACGCCAGCCACGTGACGACGCCGGCGACCTCGTCGGGGGTCGCGAAGCGACCGACGGGAATGTTCCGCTTGTACTCGTTCTGCGTGTCTTCGGGCAGTTCGGCGGTCATGTCGGTCTCGATGAATCCGGGCGCGACGACGTTGGTCGTGATCCCGCGACCGCCGAGCTCTCGAGTCAGCGAGCGCGCGAAGCCGACGAGTGCCGCCTTCGACGACGAGTAGTTGATCTGGCCGGGCGAACCGTACAGACCCACGACGCTCGAGATGAGGATGACCCGTCCCCACTTGGCGCGCAGCATGCCCTTGGACGCACGCTTGACGACGCGGAACGTTCCGCCCAGGTTCGTGGCCACGACGGAGTCGAAATCGTCCTCGGTCATCCGCAGCAGCAGCGTGTCCTTCGTGATCCCGGCGTTCGCGACCACGATCTCCACGGGACCGAGCTGCTTCTCGACCTCGGCGAACGCGGCATCCAACGACGCAGCATCCGTCACGTCGGCCCGCACCGTGAGCGTGCCCTCCGGGCCCTCGCCGGAGCGGGCGGTGACCGCGGTGCGATACCCCTCCGCGACGAAGCGGGCGGCGATGGCGCGGCCGATGCCGCGGTTTCCGCCGGTGACGAGGACGACACGGTCGTGCGACATAGGGGCTCCGTTTCGCTCGGGAGGAACCGCCCCAGCCTACCCGTCGCGCACGACGGATCCCCTCTCGCGCGCGGCGCCCGATAGGCTGGCACGGCGAGACAGGAGAGATCATGACCGACGCGACGAACCCTCAGTCCCCGGATGCCGCGGCCACCCCGCCCGTGACGCCTCCGACTCCGGCACCTGCGGCCGATGCGACCTATGCGCCGCCGGCGGCACCCGCCTACCAGCCTCCGGCATATCAGCAGCCGTCCTATCCCTCCGCACCCCCGGCGTACGGCGCGAGCACCGGCGCTCCGGTGCAGCCCGCTCCGGGCGCACCGCCCGTGTACGGGGTCGCTCCCTACTACGGGGCGCCGGCGGCGAGACGAACGTGCTCCCGTCATCTCCATGATCGCGTCGATTCTGGGCTTCGTGTGGATCCTTCCGCTGATCGGCTCGGTCGGTGGTGCCATCATGGGCCACATCTCGCTGAACCAGATCAAGCGCACGGGTGAAGGCGGCCGCGGAATGGCGCTTGCGGGCGTGATCGTGGGATGGGTCGGCACCGCGATCTCGCTCTTGATCATCGGCTTCTTCGTCTTCTTCATCATCCTCGGGGCCGCCGCCAGCTCGCGTTACGGCTCGTACTGATCGGGCGACGCCGCGCCCGCGACGCCCACGCGGCGTAGGCTGAGGGGACCGTGAAAAGCTCCCGTGCTCAGTCCGCCACGTCGTTGCCGCGCGCGCCGCGCGACGACGCGAGCGCGCGCATGACGAAGTACTTCACGATGATGGTCATCCGGGTGATCTGCTTCGTCCTCATGGTGGCCGTCACCCCCTACAGCTGGTACACGTGGCTGTTCGGAGCCGGAGCGATGTTCCTTCCGTACTTCGCCGTGGTGATCGCCAACGTCGCCTCCGGATCGGCCGAACGTGCCATCGCCCCCGAGCGCGCGATCGAGGCCTCTCCGACCCTGCGTCCACCGTCGGACGCCCCGAACGCCGCGGTCGACGAGACGCCCCGCGTGATCAGACTGAGCGAGTCCTCGCGGCAGCCGCCCGCACCCCGGACGCCGTCGGACGACGAATGACCGAGGCCATCTGCTCGAGGACCGGCTGCCGCGCGCCCGCGACGTGGCAGGTGCAGTGGCGCAATCCGCGCATCCACGCGCCCGAACGACGCAAGATCTGGGCCGCGTGCGGCGATCACGTCGACTATCTGCGCGACTATCTCGCCGCCCGCGACTTCCCGGTGGACGTGGTCGCCTTCGATACGGAGGCGACCAGATGAGAGAACGCACGGCTCGGCAGCAGACGGCGCTGCGCTGGGCAGGATACGTCGCGATCGCGATCGTCTTCGCGATCGTCTGCGCCTTCCTGTCGAACTGGCAGTTCACGCGCAACGCGGAGCGAAGCAGCCAACTCGCCCTGATCGCCGCGAACTACGACGCCGCGCCGGTGCCGCTGGGGCAGGTGATCGGCGCCGACGGCGCGTTCCGACCCGGCGACCAATGGCGCCCGGTCTCCCTGACCGGTCAGTATCTGACCGACCACACGCTGTTGGCTCGTAATCGCGCGCACGGTGGGACGAGCGCCTTCGAGGTGCTCGTCCCATTCCGGACGGTCGACGGAGCGGTCTTCCTCGTCGACCGCGGCTGGCTGCCGCCCGGCTCCTCCCAGCCCGAGCCGGACGCGATCCCCACTCCCCCCGCCGGCCAGGTACAGGTGATCGCGCGACTCAAGCCGGGCGAGCCGCTGCCGAACTCGGGACGCTCCGCGCCGGACGGCCAGGTGCCGACCATCAATCTCCCCCTGATCGCGGAGACCACCGCTCAGCCCGCGCTCATCACGAGCGCCTACGGACTGCTGGTGTCCGAACAGCCCAGTCCCGCGGAGACACCCAACGCACTCGAGTCGCCATCGGACGACCCCGGCCCATACCTCTCGTACGCGATCCAGTGGATCCTCTTCGCGCTGATGGGATTCGTCTTCATCTGGTACATGATCCGCACCGAGATCCGTCACCGGCGAGAGGATGCGGAAGACGCAGCCGCGGAACGGGCAGGCGAGACCCCGACGCCGGACGAGGAGGAGGCGTCTCCCGCCGCTCGTCGGCGCCGACAGCGCGAAGCCCGGCGACCGGATCGCGACATGCAGGAAGAAGACGCCCTTCTCGACGAGCTGACGTCCCGCTGAGCAGTCCGACGCGGAATCGGCGTCAGGCGAGGGTGATCAGGTCGACGTAGTCGCGACCCCAGATGTCCTCGACGCCGTCAGGCAGGATCAGCACCCGTTCGGGGTTGAGGGCCTGAACGGCGCCCTCGTCGTGGGAGACCAGCACCACCGCACCTTCGTAATGGGCCAGTGCGCCGAGGATCTCCTCGCGCGAGGCGGGGTCGAGGTTGTTGGTGGGTTCGTCCAGCAGCAGCATGTTCGCCGACGAGACGACGAGCGTCGCCAACGACAGGCGGGTCTTCTCACCGCCGGAGAGCACACCGGCGGGCTTGAGGACGTCGTCACCGGTGAACAGGAACGAACCGAGCACCTTGCGCGCCTCGGTGGCGTTGATATCCGGCGCCGCCGACATCATGTTGTCGAGGACCGACCGGTTGACGTCGAGGTTCTCGTGCTCCTGCGCGTAGTAGCCGATCTTCAGGCCGTGGCCGGGTTCGATGATGCCGGTGTCGGCCTTGTCGACGCCGGCGAGGATCCTGAGCAACGTGGTCTTGCCGGCACCGTTGAGCCCGAGCACGACCACTTTCGATCCGCGATCGATGGCCAGGTCGACGTCCGTGAAGATCTCCAGCGATCCGTAGGACTTCGAGAGGTTCTTCGCCATGAGCGGCGTCTTGCCGCACGGCGCCGGCTTGGGGAAGCGCAGCTTCGCGACGCGGTCCTCTTGGCGGACCTCCTCGAGACCGGAGAGCATCTTCTCGGCGCGAGCGACCATCTGGTGGGCCGCGGCGGCCTTGGACGCCTTCGCACCGAAGCGCGCGGCCTGCAACTGCAGCGCCGTCGCCTTCTTCTCGATGTTGACGCGCTCCTTCTTGCGTCGTTCCTCGTCGGCGACCCGCTGGCGCAGGTAGTTCTTCCAGTTCATGTTGTAGACGTCGATGACCTGACGCATCGCGTCGAGGTAGAAGACACGGTTGACCGTCTCGCCGACGAGTTCCACGTCGTGGCTGATGACGATGAGCCCGCCCTTGTAGTTCTTCAGGAACTCGCGCAGCCACACGACGCTGTCCGCGTCGAGGTGGTTCGTCGGCTCGTCGAGGATCATCGGCTGCGCGTCGGAGAAG
>NZ_BADB01000265.1:0-4241 GCF_000333415.1 Microbacterium sp. B24
AGCTCGGTCCCGGGGATCCTCTAGAGTCCGATCTCGGCCAGGTGGCCCGCGTGGCGAGACTTTAGGCTGAGCCATGAACCGTCCACCTCTCGAAGGAGACCGCATGTCCCTCGCCGCCGCCGGCCGCCGCCTCGTGCTCGCCGATCTCATCGCCCGCCCGACCGACCGGGCCCGCGCCGCTGCCCTGGACACAGCCCTCGTGATCGCGGGCGCCGCCGTGGTCGCGGTGCTCGCGCAGGTCGAGGTTCCGCTCTGGCCCGTGCCCATCACGGGACAGACTCTCGCCGTCGTCGTCGTGGGCGCCGCCCTCGGCGCCCGTCGCGGCGCCGCCGCTCTCCTCACCTACCTCGTCGCCGGCCTCGCGGGTCTGCCGGTCTTCGCGGGATTCACGGGAACCATCGCAGCCGTCGCCAAGCCGAGCTTCGGGTTCATCATCGGCTTCGTCTTCGCCGCCTTCGTCGCGGGATGGTTCGCGGAGCGCGCGTGGGACCGACGTCCCGTCCTCGCGTTCGTCGGCTTCGTGGCGGCGAGCGTGATCCCGTTCCTGTTCGGTGTGCCCTACATGGCCTTCATCCTGAACACCGTCCTCGGCAAGGGACTCGGTATCGAGGCGATCCTCGCCGCCGGCGTCACTCCGTTCATCGTCGGCGGCATCGTCAAGGCCGCGCTGGCGGCGCTGCTGATCCCGGCGGCATGGGCGGGCGTGCGTGCCGTGGAGAACCGTTCCGGCCGCTGACTCCTCACCTCGCAACGACGACGGCCCCGACCGCAGTGGTCGGGGCCGTCGTCGTGAGGTGGAGGCCGCGTCAGCCCTTCGCGACGGCCACCGCGGCGGCCAGCTTCTGCGTGATCGTCGGCAGTGCCCAGGGCAGCGTCAACGCGGTCGGCGAGACCGCCGCCACGTTCTCCGCGCCCACCATCGCTGCGACGGCACCCTTCTTGACGGCGGGGATCAGCTGACCCCGCGCAGATGCGAGGAAGTCGTCGAGCGTCTTCTGATCCTCAGCCTGCGTGAAGATGACCTGAGCATCGATCTTGTCGAGGTTCTCCTGACTGACCGTGGTGTAGAAGGTCCCCTCGCCCTTGTCGAGCGCGGTCACACTCGACGGCGAGACGAAGCCGAGATCCTGCAGAACCTCCACACGCGGGTCGGCCGGAAGATACATGTAGAACGTGTCCACGTCGTCGTCCACGTAGGCGATCGTGACGCCGGCGAACTCCGGATGCGCCGACGCCGCGTCCTTCACCTGCGCGTCGAGGCTCGTCAGCAGATCGGCGGCCTGCGTGCTCATCCCGAGAGCCTTGCCGGTGATCGTGATGACATCACGCCAGGGGGTCGCCCACGGCGCGGTCGGGTAGGCGACGACGGGGATGCCCGCCGCCGTGATGGCGTCGTAGTCCTTCTGCGTGAGCCCCGAGTAGGGTGCGAGCAGCACATCCGGGTTCGTCTTCAGCAGTTCCTCGAGGGGGATGTCGTTCGAGCTGACGTCGAGGATGGTGGGCTTGGCGCCTCCGAGCTTGTCCACGGCGTCTGCGATCCACGGCGGCATCTTGTCGTCGCCGCCCGAGTAGTTGTCGGCGGGGATCGCAACGGGCTGGATGCCGAGAGCGAGGACGGCATCCGTCGCCCCCCACCCCCATGTCGCGATGCGCTCGGGCTTCTTCGTGATCGTCGCGTCGCCGAGCGCGGAGGTGATGGTGACGGGGAAGCCGTCACCCGCCGCGCTCTCGGAGCTCGTGGGTGCGGCCGATCCGGCGGCGCAGCCCGACAGCAGGAGTGCGGTCACTCCGGCGATCGCGGCGAGCCCGAGTGCTGTGCGGAGTCGTCTCATGGGTCTTCCTTTCTCAGGGACGTGCAGGGGTGGCCTCGTCGATGAGCGCAGCAGAGCTCGTCGACGGGACGGGGATGACGATCGGGGTGGCCGTGAGGGGATCGGGGATCACCAGTGCGGACAGTCCGAAGGCACGGCGGATCGTCTCGGCTGTCATGACCTCGGCGGGAGCGCCATGGGCGATGATGGCGCCGGCGTGCATGACGACGAGGTCGTCGGCGTAGCGGGCCGCGAGGTTGAGGTCGTGCAGCACGGCGACGACCGTCGTCCCGCGCTCGCGGTTGAGTTCGCGCAGCAGGTCGAGCACCTCGAGCTGATGGCTGAGGTCGAGGAAGGTGGTGGGCTCGTCCAGCAGCAGGATGCGCGGATCCTGCGCCAGGGCCATCGCGATCCAGACGCGCTGACGCTGACCTCCCGACAGATCCCCCACCGGACGCTCGGCGAGCTCGGTGATGCCGGTCCACGCCATCGCCTCGTCGACCCGCGCCGTGTCCTGGGCGCTCCAGCGCTGCAGCAGCCCGCGATGGGGATGCCGCCCCCGACCGACCAACTCGGCCACCGTGACGCCGTCGGGCGCGGTCGGATGCTGCGGAAGAAGACCCACCGTCTGGGCCAGCGAGCGGCGCGGGATGCCGCGAACATCCGCCCCATCGATCTCCACCCGACCCGCGAGCGGAGCGTGCAGCCGTGCGAGCGTGCCGAGCAGAGTGGACTTTCCCGAGGCGTTCGCGCCGATGATCATCGTGACGCGCCCCGGGGCGATCTCGAGGTCGAGGCCGTCGATGACGCGACGCCCGGGATAGCCGGCGGCGAGGGCACGCGCGGTCAAGCGGGGGGAAGCGGAGTGCGAGGTCACAGCCGGCGTCCTTTCGAGGTGGCCAGAAGCCAGAGGAGGAAGAAAGCCCCGACCGCACCGGTGACGATGCCGACGGGCACGGCCATGCCGGGGAGGGCGTACTGGGCGACGAGGTCGGCCGCGAGCAGCAGCGCGGCGCCCACGACGGCGCTCGTGCCGAGGCCCACCGCTCCGTGGCGCAGGAGCGCTCGAGCGATCGCGGGGGCACAGAGCGCGATGAAAGAGATGGGCCCGACGAACGCACAGGTGACGGCGGTGAGCAGCACGGCGCTGGTGACGACCACGACACGCACCGGTCCGCTCGCCACACCCAGCCCGTGGGCGGCTTCGCGCCCGAGCTGCACGAGAGGCAGCCACCGCGACGTGACGATCAGCGCGGGGACGAGCGCGACGAAGACGACGAGCACGACGAGCACCTGCCACCACGGCGTCGAGGCGAGGCTTCCGGTGAGCCAGAGAAGCGCGACCTGGGCCTGTTCGATCTTGGCGCGCACCATCATGAGGTTGATGAGTGCCGAGGTGAGGAACGAGACACCGATACCGGCCAGGATCAACCGGAAGCCGCCGTCACGCAGCGATCGACCGGCGAGCATGAGCACGACCGCGACGGCGGAGCCGCCCACGAAGGCGAACACGGCGACGAGCGGTCCGGTGGTGCCGAGGAGGAGGATCGCGGACACCGCCGCCAGCCCGCTCCCCCCGGAGATGCCGAGCAGGTCGGGACTGGCGAGGGGGTTGCTGAGGAACGATTGCAGGAGCGCACCGGCAGCACCGAGCGCGGCGCCGGCGACGAGCGCCATGGCGGCGCGCGGCGCGCGCACCTGGAACACGACGTACTGCTCGATCCTCGTTCCCGACCCGGTCAGCGTCGCCCACAGGCGATCGGGGGTGATCGGGTAGTCGCCGACCGAGATCGCCACTGCCGCGGCCAGCACGACGGCGACGATGACCGCGACGACGACGACGCGACGACGACGCGTAGCCGCGCGCCGGACGGTCAGCGCGGCGCTCACAGCATGCTCCGACGCGGCTGGAGGACGAGCCCGATCAGAACGGGAGCGCCGATGATCGCGACGACGATGCCGGCCTGCACCTCGCCCGGCGGCGCGACGATGCGTCCCGCGACGTCGGCCAAGAGCAGGAACACTCCGCCGTAGAGCATTCCGAGCGGGAGCAGACGTGCGTAGCTGCCACCGACGACGGCGCGCAGCGCATGCGGGACGAGCAGTCCGAGGAAGACGATCGGGCCGGCGATCGCCGTCGCTCCGCCGCACAACAGCACCGTCGCGACGATGCCGAGCACGCGGCTGCGGCCGACATCGTGCCCGAGACCGGCGGCGGAGTCCGTGCCCAGGGCCACGAGGTCGAGGCCGCGGGCCGATAGCAGGGCGAGCACGGCGCCGACGACGAGTGCGGGAAGCACGAGCGCGACGGCATCCAGACCACGTGTCGACAGGCCTCCGGCTGCCCAGTACCTACCCGGCCCCGCCCGCAGGGCCGCTTGGAACCAGGCATGCCGGACGGAGCAGTGGTGGCGACCATGTCCATGGGAC
>NZ_BADB01000264.1:0-1827 GCF_000333415.1 Microbacterium sp. B24
CTCACGGGGTTCTCGTCCCCGCGCACGTCGAGCCCGCGAGCGGGTATCGGCGGTACGCGGCAGGACAGCTCCAGGATGCCGCGGACATCCGCAACCTGCGCGACATCGGATTCGGCGTCTCCGCCATCGGCATCCTCCTCGCCGCCCGCCACACGCCGGAGTGGACGAACGCGCTGCGCCTGCAGCGCGAGACCCTGCTCGAGGAACAGCACGCGGCCCAGAGACGTGTCTCTCTCATCAACAGATTGCTCGAGCAAGGAGAAGCCACCATGTCCATCACCGTCAGCCGCACGACCGTCCCCGCGATGACGCTCGCCAGCCTCCGCGGCACCGTCCCCACCTACGCCGACGAGGGTCAGCTCTGGGGACGCATGATGCCCGCGCTGAGCGCCCAGTCGATCACGCCGATCGGACCCTGCGGGGTCATCGAACACGATGATCAGTACACCGAGCGTGACGTCGACCTGTCGATCTTCGTTCCGGTCGCGCCCGGTACGCGGGTCGACGCGCCCCTCGAGATCGTCGAGCTTCCGGAGCGCGACTGCCTCGTGGCGCGCGTGGTCGGCCCGTACGACCAGATCACGGCAGCCCATGATCTGATCAACCGGCGGATCGCCGATGACGGACTGCGCGTGCGCAGCGACGACACGGTCGCCGCACGTGCGTTCAACATCTACCTGAACACGCCCGCCGAAGTCAGCGCCGACGAGCTGGTCACGGAGGTCTACGAACCGCTCGCCTGAGCCGGCGTGCTGTCGCCCGTGCGGTGCTGACCGGTGACGATCGGGTCGGCGACCGCGCGGGCGATGGCATCGTCCACGAGCTGCGCCAGGCGTTCGGGCGGGTATGCCACGGGGTCCAGAACCGCCTGCGTCGCGAGACCGAGCATCGCCGCGTGCAGCAACTCGGCGGTCGTGTTCGGATCGCGGTCGACATGCCGGCGGCCCGGCGCCGCGTTCATCGCGTCGGCAACGAGGCGGGTGAGCTTGTCACGACTGTCGCGGTAACGCTGAGCATGGGAGGTCGCGCGTCGAGAGTCGGCGAGCGCCGCATCCCACGAACTCACCCAGATGCGCGTCGCCGACCGCGACGCCGGATCCAGCGGCAGCATGCCAAGCAGCGCCGTCCGCAACGCCGCGAGCGGTTCGGACGGCGCGGCGGTGTCGCCCTCGGCCCGCCGGGAGGCGAGCAGCTCCAGCGCGTAATCGGCGAGCGCATCCTTGGACGGGAAGTAGTGGGTGACCGTGCCGGTGGTCGCGCCCATTTCCGCCGCGACGACACGGAGCGACAGCCCGACGAAGCCGTCGCGGTCGAGCACGCGCCACACCGCCTCGGCCACCTCGGCCTGCCGGTCGCTGCGCGAGCGCTCGGTAAGGGACATGGGTCTAGACTGCCCCACATAACGATCGTTATGGAAGGTGCCATGTTCCGCCGAGACCTCTCCCCCACCGCCACGCTGCGACCGCTCGAGGTCTGGCATGCCCAGGAGTTCGCCGCGCATCTGGACCGGGCGCGCGAGCACATCCGTCCGTGGGTCGGTGCCTCGTTCGTCACCGACACCGTCGACGGCGCCCGCGCCACCCTGCAGCGGTACGCGCAGAGCGCGGCCGACGACGGAGGGCGCCTGTTCGGCATCTGGAACGACGGGCAGCTGGTCGGCGGCGTGATGTTCGTGAGCTTCAGCTCCGCCGCGGGCCAGTGCGAGATCGGATGCTGGCTCGAACCGGCTGCCGAGGGGCGGGGGCTGGTGACCGCGGCGTCCCGGGTGCTCGTCGACTACGCCCTCCGCGAGGACTCTAGAGGATCCCCGGGACCGAGCTCGAATCG
>NZ_BADB01000263.1:0-3509 GCF_000333415.1 Microbacterium sp. B24
ACACGAAGACCACGAGCGCGATCCACGACACGTGCCGGATGTCGGAGATCGCGGCGATGAGCGAGATCACGGCGGCGGCGAACAAGGCCATGCCAGCCGGGTCCAGCGCCTGTACGAGCGAGCCCCCGCCCCTCATGGTGCGCGGCGGATCTCGAGGCACCCACCGCAGCACGAGGCCGACCCCGATGAGGCCGAGCGGCACGTTCACGGCGAACACCGCGGGCCACCCCCACGCCGCCGTGAGCCAGCCGCCGACCGGCAGACCCAGCGCGGCCGTGACTTGACTGGCGATGGAGATGCCTCCGAGCACCGATCCCGGGATGCCGGTGCGCGCCGCGTCTGCACGGGTGCGGATGATCGCCATGGCACAGGGGTAGCCGGCAGCGGTGCCGATGCCCACGAGCGCCCGCGAGACGACGAGCCACGCGAAGGTGGGAGCGAGTGCGCCGATGACGCCGGCCAGCGTCACGACGCCCAACCCGACGACGAGCATGCGACGTGGTCCGAACTGGCCCGCAAGGCGCCCCATGGCGGGCTGCCCGACGGCGCTGGCGACATACACCGCAGCGACGAGAGCGGCCGTCTGTCCTGCGCCGACCTGGAAGGCGGCGGCGATCGCGACGAGCGAGGTCGCGATGATCGAGGAGTTGAGGGGATTGAGCGACGTGCCCCACAACAGCGCCGTCACGAAGGGCGCGGGAAAAGGACGACGCATTCCTGCAGTTATACCCCTCCCTCCGTCGAGGCAAGGCGGAGCCCAGCGACGAGCAGAGGCCCGTGCTAAGCTCGTGTGTCCCGCATCTCGGGCGCGGGTCCGTCCCACCCCTCTCGACGTCGAGAGCTCACCACTCGGACCACCACCTCCTACCCGCGGCATCTGTTCGCCGCCTGCACGTCCTGTGACGATGTGCACAGAAACGATTGATGATTCTCCTCACCTCACACGAGGTCACCTGGCGCCAGGCCGATCACGACGTGTACGTCGCGACGGTTCTCGGCGAGTACGCCGGGTTCGTCCATGACACGGATGCCGGCGCACGCGCCTGCGGCGCTCAGGGGCAAGACCTCGGCATCCACGTCGACCTGGATGCCGCGCGCGCAGCCGTCACCGCAGCGCTCGCCAGCTCCGCATCGACCCACACACGTCCGCGTCGCATTCGTCGACGCGGCACACCCGGTCGCTCCGGCGGCCCGAAAAACAGAAGGAAAGACACGATGGCCACTGGCACCGTGAAATGGTTCAACTCCGAGAAGGGCTACGGCTTCATCGCGCCGGACGACGGCTCCGCCGACCTGTTCGCGCACTTCTCCGCAATCGTCAGCGACGGCTTCAAGGAGCTGCGCGAAGACCAGAAGGTCGAATTCGACGCCGAGCGTGGCCCCAAGGGCATGCAGGCTGCGAACATCCGCGCCCTCTGATCCAGAGTCACGAAAGAGCCCGTCCCGACTGCTGTCGAGGCGGGCGCTTTTGTGCGTCGGACGCTACTCGCAGGCGATCCCGTCGCCATCTCGGTCCAGCTTGCGCGAGTATCCCGGGTCGCCGGCGTACAGCGGCGCCTTCCCGGCAGCGCGCACCTCGCTGCAGTTCGCATAGTAGGTGGAGGCCGGAGGTGCGGGTTGTGGCGCCGCAGGTTCGACTGGGGCCGGCTCCGCCGGCGCAGGCTCCGCGGGGGCAGGCTCCGCAGGGGCGGGCTCTGCGGGAGCCGGTGGCGCGACAGGCTTTGCGGCGTAAGCCGACGTCACCGCAGGTTGGCTTGCGCATCCCTGCAGAACTTTCGACATTGCATCTCGCTCCGCAGATGTCACCCACAGGCCATACGTTGCCTTGACCGAGACCTGCCGAGCGACATACTCGCATCGGAATGCCGCGTTGCTCGGCACCCATTCGCTTGCGCTTGCTCCGGCTTTCTGCGACCTGGCGGCCTCGGATACTGCGATCACGTTCAGCGGGTCGTTCGCGAAAGTCGTCCGCTGGTCGGACGTCAACGCCTGCGCACCGGTGACCCACGCATCAGAGAGCGACACGATGTGGTCGATCTGGACGAGATCTGACGTGCCGACGCCGCGCCGGAAATCGAGGCGGGTGCCACTGTAAGGATCAGTCAGCGTGCCTGCCGTCACGATGCAGGACCCGTTGAGTGCAGGGCTGTGCAGATCCCGAGCGAGCGTGTCGTTGCGGGTATCGCAGCCGTTATGGTCAACGTCGATCCACGCGGGTCCAAACGTGTTCCGGTCGAACGCAGCTCCCGAAGCCTTCTCCTTCACCGGGATCGCCTCGAGAACCGCAAGCGCGGCGCGACCATCGGTCGCACCGGCGTCTGCCGCCGTGGCCAGCGTGCCGGTGAACGGCTGGCTCGTCACGACATCCACGGGGTCGATCGTGGTGCTGGGAGCGGGTGAAGGCGTCGACGGCGTGGCCGTCCCGGACACTTCGGCGAACGGAACGGATTTCTCAGCGACCGTTGCACTCTTCGTCGGATAGACGAGTCCGGTTAGAGCGCCCGCCACGCCAAAAACCACCACAGACACGACTAGAGCTATGACCGCACCCCCCCTGCTGGGAAACCGAAGCCACGTGCGTGAACCGCGTGCCATCGCCACGATGGCCGTAACGAGCACCACCAGGGCGGCGAGCGTAACCAGGGGCGCTAGGACGACAAGCAGCGCACACAACACGACAGCTCCGACGACGCGCAGCCACAGCGGCCACAGCCGGAGGCGAGCGAACCTCCAACGGGTGCTGGGATCGGCTGGGGGCACCACATGCTCGCTCCGGGCGACGGGCGGAGCGGGCGCGAAGTGTTCCGTCCACCGTGTTCCATCCCACCAGCGCAGTTGATCCGAGCCTGCGGGGTCGGCAAACCAGCCCGCCGCTGGCCCCGTCACCTCACACGTCCTCTCGAGTGAGTGGTGAGATAGTCACGCTCTCTGTTCATCAGAATCCCCGTTGATGCGTGCGGCCAGGACTGTTCCTGTGACAAAGCTATCGGAAACATGAGAGAACTCTCATTTTCCCGACTCCGACCCGAGATGTCTCCGCGAGGCGACGAGACGGGCTACACATCCTTGTTCCCGCCGTCGCTATTGTCGTAGCGATTCCGCTCGCATTCGCTGCGTGGATCGGCGGGATCCTTCTGACGAAGCACGCTGGTATCGAGAGGTCGCCCAATCAGGTTTCCGCGTGGCTGATAGCCGCGGTCGCGGGTCTCGTGATGTCGCCGGTGCTGCGCTGCCGCGCGTTCGTCGAGGTCCGGCATTCGGCGCACCGCGACATGCCCCCGAGAGTCGCAGCGACGGACCGGACGCCGCGATGCAGGTCGTTGTCGTGTCGGCAGGGGCGGTCGCGCTGATCGCGATCTGCGGGCCGCAGGATCTCGCGTCGACACTCTCCCGTCTTCTGAAGCGCCGTCACTCCGGGAGGCAGGTCGGCGACCGCATTCCTGCAGCTGACCGCCGTGGCGCTCGTCGCCATTCTGATTGTTCCGCACTGCTCATCATCGCCCGCTCGC
>NZ_BADB01000262.1:0-4598 GCF_000333415.1 Microbacterium sp. B24
CGGCGTGATTCCTCCCCGCACGTCGTCCCGCACCCGATGAGCGCGCCCGCAGCGCTGGCCCGCCGGCTGGGCCTCGTCGATGCGATCGCCATCGGCCTGGGCTCGATGATCGGCGCCGGCGTGTTCGCGGCGTTCGCCCCCGCCGCCGCGGCCGCCGGCTCGGGCCTGTTGATCGGCCTCGCGGTCGCCGCCGTCGTCGCCTACGCCAACGCGACGTCGTCGGCGCAACTGGCTGCACAGTTCCCGACGTCGGGAGGGACGTACGTCTACGGCCGGGAGATGATCGGCCCGTGGTCGGGGTTCTTCGCCGGCTGGTCGTTCGTCATCGGCAAGACCGCGAGTTGCGCGGCGATGGCGTTGACGTTCGCCTCGTACGCCGCTCCCGTGGGCTGGGAGAAGCCCATCGCCGTCATCGCGGTCCTGTCCCTCGCCGCGGTCAACGCGGTGGGGGTGACCCGCACGGCCGCCCTCACGAAGGTGATCGTGGCGGTCGTGCTGGCGGTGCTCGCGCTCGTGGTCGTGGCCGCCTCGGCATCCGGGGCCGGCTCCGCCGACAATCTGGCCATCGCCGCCGGCCCCCACGGCTGGTACGGCGTACTGCAGTCGGCCGGGCTGCTGTTCTTCGCCTTTGCGGGGTATGCCCGCATCGCCACGATGGGTGAGGAGGTGCGCGATCCGCGCCGCACGATCCCCCGCGCGATCGTCATCGCGCTGAGCCTCGCCCTCATCGTCTACGTCGCGATCGCCCTGGCCGCGCTCGCCACCCTCGGCCCCGACCGCCTCGCGTCATCGTCGGCACCGCTGGCGGAGGTCGCCGCAGCGGGCGGGTGGACCTGGACCGCGCCAGTGGTGCGGGTCGGGGCCGCGGCGGCATCCCTCGGAGCCCTTCTCGCTCTCGTCGCCGGCATCGGCCGCACGAGCCTCGCGATGGCCCGCACGGGCGACCTGCCGCGGTGGCTCGCGGCGGTGCACCCTCGCTACGCCGTGCCGCACCGCGCGGAGCTCGTGCTCGCGGTCATCGTGAGTCTTCTGATCGTGGCGACCGACCTGCGGTCCGCGATCGGGTTCTCGTCGTTCGGCGTGCTGCTGTACTACCTGATCGCCAACATCGCGGCGTTCCGACAGGATGCCGCGGCCCGCCGCTTTCCCCGCGCGCTGCAGCTCGTGGGCATGATCGGTTGCGTGGCGCTGGTCGCGACCCTGCCGTGGCCCTCGATCGTCGGGGGCAGCGTGGTCGCGGGCGTCGGCGTCGGCTATCGGGCGCTGCGGCTGCGGCGGGGCGGCCCCGCGTCGGCCTGACCGGGCCCGGACGCCGGCGTCGTCACCGCGTCGGGAGGCGTGAGCGCCGCAAACCAGGGCGCGGCGATCCGGTCCACCGCGTCCCGATCGAGTCGCGCCAGCGCATCGAGTCCGAGGAGGTGCCGCGCGATCGTCATGCCGAGGATGCTGGAGACGATCATGGCTGCGCGCAGCTCGTCGTCGGCGTTCTCCGGCCCCTCCGCATCGTCGCGCCACGCCCGCACGAGACCGTCGGCACGTTCAGACAGATACTCGCGGAGGGCGTCGGCGGCCTCCGGCGCGGTGGGAGCGGATCGCAACAGCGCCTCGGTCGCCGGCGACAACGCACGCATCCGGGTCTCGAGAACCTCGGCCAGATGGCCCGTCGTATCCGCATCATCGAGCGCAACGGCCGGCAGGATCGCCGCCGCGAACAGCTTCTCCTTCGAGCCGTAGCGCTGCATGACGAGCGCGGGGTCGACTCCCGCCCGGCGCGCGATGCCGCGGATCGTCGCTTTGGCCCATCCGCCCGCCGCGAACTCCTCCTGGGCCGCGGCCACGATGCGCGCGCTCGTCTCGGCGCGCTGGTCGGCACGCGATCGCTGCTCATTCATGTTTTCACTCTACACGCGTTGAGCGAAGTGATAGCCTCAACTCAACAACCGTTGAGCGAAAGGACGTAGACGATGAAGAACTCCACCCCCGGCCGACCGATCGCGCTGATCGTCGGTGCCTCCCGCGGCCTCGGCTTCGCGGTCGCGACGGAGTACCTCCGCCTCGGCTACGAGGTGTACGGCACCGTACGTAGCGACGCTCACACACCGCTTCACGACCTCCGCAAAGCCGGGAGCGATGCCCTCCACATCGAGCGCGTCGACGTGACGTCAACCGGCGAGATCGCGGCGCTGCACGACCGTCTCGCTGCGCACCTGCGGGGCCGCGCGATCGACGTGCTGTTCGTGGTCGCCGGGGTGTCGCTCGCCCCGCAGGACGCGCGAGCGATCGACATGTCGGATGCCGATGTCGTCACGACGATGCTCACGAACGCGATCGCGCCGCTGCGCGTCATCGAGGGCCTCGACGATCTCGTCGGTCCCGACGCGACGATCGCGGTGATGTCCTCCGGCCAGGGAAGCATCGGTCGCAACGAGACCGGCGGTTTCGAGGTCTACCGGGCGAGCAAGTCCGCGCTCAACCAGCTCATGCGCAGCTATGCCGCTCGGCGCGGCACCGACCGGCCCCTGTTGCTGATGGCGCCGGGGTGGGTGCAGACGGACATGGGCGGCACCGGCGCCCCGCTGACCGTGAGCGAGAGCATCCCCGCACTCGTCGCGACCGTGGAGCATCAGCGCGGCATCCCGGGACTGCGGTACCTCGACCGCCACGGCGAGCCCATCCCCTGGTGAGCGCGCAGGACGCCGCGGCGTCGACTCACGCCAGGGGCATCGACCAGGCCACCTCGATGCTCAGCCGACCGCTCTCTTGGAACATCCGCACCTGGTGGGTCTCGGCGAACAGCGCGGCGAGTTCGTCGCGGTCTGCGGGCGCGAAGCCGAGCGTCTGCCAGAACCCGCCGGATCGGCGGCTGAACAGCCACGCCGTCGTGGCCCCCTCGTCGGCCGCACGGGCCAGGGCAAAGCGGGCGAGAGCCGTTCCGCGACCGGCGGCGCGCTGGCGCGGGTGGACGGCGACGCTGCGGACGAGAACGGCATCCCCGGTGGCGTTCAACTCGTAGCCCGTGCTCCCGACGATCCGGCCCTCGGCGTCGCGCTCGATCCACAGGCGCACGTCCGGCTCGTCGAGCCCGCTGAGAGTCAGGTCGACCTCGCGGAGGAACGCGGTGAGATCGGCCACGGCATCCGCCGCGCAGGGTTCGAGCACGAGGGGGGCGGCGGCGCCGTCCGCGACGTTCACGGCTGCGGCGTGGCGATGCTGACCGGCATCCCCCAGCCCGAGAAGTGCTGCGTGGTCGTCGTCTGCGTGCCGGCCACCGACACCGTGGCCTGAACACCGGCGGGCACGTGCCCGGAGGTCAGCCAGAGCGTCATCTCCTGCACGTCGGCGCCGACGGCGCTGAAAGGCGCGTCGGCCTGCACACGCCAGGCGCGCGCCTGGGTGCCGTCGGGGAGGTCGACGACATCCTGGTCCTTCTGCACCGTCCAGGTCGGCGCGGACGAGATGAGCGATGCGGTGGCCGACGGGTCGGCGAAGGCGCGATACGCCTGCCCGATGGTGCCCGCGAGCATCTTCTTCGGATCGGAGCTCGTCGCGTCTCCCTGCACCCAGGCCCCGTCGATCGTGACCCAGGAGGCATCAGGGGTGAGCACGAACGACGTCGTGCCGCCGCTGCTCGTGACCGTTCCGGACAGGGCCGGAGCATCGCCGAAGACGAAGTCCGCCGTCCCCGTCGTGCCATCGGATGCCGAGAAGGTCTCATGACCGCTGCCCGCCGCCTTCGAAAAGCCCACGACGCAGGCGGCGAGGTCAGCGCCTGCGACAGCGGCATCCGCCTTCAGATCGACGGCGTCGCAGACGCTCGGCGCGGCGATGGTGGCGGGCCCGTTCGTCGCCGCGGACGGCGTGGGGCTCGCGACGGCGGCCGTCGTCGAGGCAGCGGGCGCAGGCCCGCCCGCGGCGCACGACGTCAGAGCCATCGTGGAGGCGAGAACGGCGAGCGTCAGAGCGGCAGGCAGAGATCGTCGCATGCGTCGAGCCTATGACAGCCGTCGTCGCTCCGTCCGGACCGTCCGCCGCTACCCCCGCCGCGGCACGCGAGGATCGGCGAGGACGAGAAGAAGGACGGCGAAGGCCGTGCCCACGATGACCCAGCCGATCGTGTGCATGCCGGCATCCGAAGCGGCCCGCGGGAAGGCCAGCGCGATCAGCGCCGAAGCGAAGATGGCGCCGAGATACCCCGCGGTGCGTGCGAGGCCCGACGCGACGGCGATCTGATCGGCGGTCGTCTGGGTGTACAGCGCGGCCTGGTTGCTCGTGGTGGTCATGCCCAGAACCACTCCGAACACGATGCTGAGCGCGACCAGGGCGATGACGTTCGTTGCCGCGTTGAGCAGAACGATGCCGACACCGCCGACGAGCATGGCGACACCGCTGACGACGAGCGGAGCGCGGATGAGGGCGTCGCGCGAGATGACGGCGGCGCCGACCGCCGCGACGGCACTCATCGGTAGCATGATCAGTCCGCTCGTCGTCGCATCCAGACCACGCCCCTGCTCGAGCCACTGCACGTAGCCGTACAACACGGCGTATGCCGCCATCAGCGCAAGAGCTTGTCTCGCGTACGTCCGCACGAGCGGTCCGTG
>NZ_BADB01000261.1:0-7242 GCF_000333415.1 Microbacterium sp. B24
CTCCTGCTGGCGGCGGCATCCTCTCCGCCGCGGGCTTCGGGGCGGCCTTCCTCGCCCGAGACGCCTCCACGCCGCTGGCGTTCGTACCCGCCGGCATCCTCATCGCCTTCGGTATCACCGCCGCGGCGCTTCCGTACGGCACGCTCGTGCTCAGTGAGGCTCCGGCCGACTTCTACGGACCGGTGACCAGTTCGCGCACGACCTTCGGGCAGCTCTTCTCCTCGCTCGGTACCGCGCTGTCGACCGCCGTGATCACCCAGCTCACGATCTCGGGGATCACCGCCCGCCTGTCGGCGGCGGGACTGACGGATGCCGCGGTGCACACCGCTCTTGTCGGCGTCGGCACCTACGCGAAGGACGGCACGCGCCCCGACGCGCAGGTGTTCGATGCCGCGGTGGCCGCCTACCGCGACGGGTTTGGCGCACTGATGGTCGGCATGGCTGTCGTCGCGCTGGCGGCGAGCATCGTCGGCTCGGCCCTGATCGCTCGTGCGTCGCGGGCCGTGCCGACCTCCGGTAGCGGTGGCGCACCGTCATGACGCCTGCTGCGGCGGGTACAGCCGTCGCAGCACGAGTCGCTGGCCGAGGGTCCAGGTGACGGTCGTCAGCAGGTAGACCGCTGCCGCGAGGGGAACGAACAGGGCCGCGACGGCAGTGAGGAACGGCGCCGACGCGGTCAGCGTGCGCTGCCATGCCGGCAGCGTCGCCGCGGCTGTCGGTCGCAGCAGACGCCGCGTGAGTTCACCGACGAACGCGATGAGCAGCACGATGACACCGAACACCGCAGCGGCCGCCGGACCGACGCCGCTCGACACCGCGGCGACGGCGCTCTGACCCAGCGACACACCGAAGAGGTGTTCGGCCAGCAGCGGGTTCGCGTGCCCGGCGATCGATCCGTGCAGGAAGACGGCGTACACGAGCCCGACGATCGGCGCCTGAATCAGAAGCGGAAGACACCCGGCCGCCGGCGAGACGCCTTCGGCGCGGTAGAGCGCGAGGGTCTCGCGCTGCAGCCGCTCGGGGTGCGCGCGCCACCGCTGCTGCAGGGCGCGCAGCCGCGGCGCCAGGCGCGAGCGCGCCTGATCGGCTTTCGCCTGGGCGACACCGGCCGGGACGAGCGCCGTCCGCACGAGGAGGGTGACGAGCACGACGGCCGCGGCGGCGGCCGCCGGGCCGGCGACGGGGGCGAGAAGGGCGGTGAGGGCCATGAGCCCGCGTGCCGAGAGGTCGAGCAGAGCCGCCAGGGGCGGCAGGGTGAAGAGGTCCACGAGTTGTCCATTCCGACGAGGCGATCAGGGTGAGCTGTTCGGCCGCGAAGGGATGCCGTGAGTGGCGTCCGGACGGGGTGACTACGCGGCCGGGAGAGCCGCGCTCGGACCTCTGCGGAGGATGTGACCGGGAGCGTCGGGATCGCTCTGGGCCACGGGGGCACGCCGCATGTCGCTGCGCGCCGGCCGGACGCGATCGTAGGAAGCGCGCTCGCGCGTGGTCGCCGACACCGCGGCCATGACCATGACCACAGCGGCAGCAGCCGCGATGCCCGCGGCGACGACCGCCAGCGAGGTGAGCGGTGAGGCTCCCGCAGGCACGACGCCGACGGCGACGCCGATCGCGCGCAGCACGAGGACGAACGCGTCGATCATCGGCGGTCCTCCCTCTCAGCCGCGGTCGGACCCCAGGCTAGCGGAAGGACCTCATCGCTCCGACGGTGCGGACGTGTCCGCGTCGGTGACCCCGGCGCCTCCGCCGAGTCCGCGGACGAGCACGCCGACCGACTCGGCGAGCGCGCGCGAGCTCAGCCGGCCCACGCCGGTGGCATTGACGAACGCGTGGATGTGCCCCTCGACGACCTGCAGCGTCGTCGGCACCCCGGCATCCCTCAGTCTTTCGGCGTAGGCGATGCCCTCGTCGCGCAGCACGTCGAAGCCCGAGACGGCGACGTGCGCGGGCGGCAGCTTCGTGAGCGCGGACGCCTCGGCCCGCAGCGGCGAAGCGAACGGCTCGAGCGCATGCGCGGGCGTCGGCAGGTAGTGCCCGCGGTACCAGTCCATCTGCTTCTCGGTGAGGAAGTAGCCGTCGGAGAACAGCCGGTAGGAGCGGTGCTTGCCGGACAGATCCGTGACCGGAAAAAACAGCAGCTGGAAGTCGGGCGCGCCCGCCGCGTCTCCCACGGTGGCAAGGCTCACCACCGCGCTCAGATTGCCGCCGGCGCTGTCACCCGCGACCGCGATCCGGCGCCCGGGCCGGTGCTCGCGCACCCAGCGATAGCTGTCGATGGCGTCCTCGACGCCGGCGGGGAACGGGTGCTCGGGCGCGAGGCGGTAGTCGACCGAGATGACCTCCAGGCCACTGGTGGCGGCGATGAAACGGCACACCGAGTCGGCCGAATCGAGGCTGCCGACCACCCACCCACCGCCGTGGAAGTAGACGACGGTGCCGTCGGCCTCAGGCAGGTTCTGATAGCGGCGCGCCGGCACGGCCCCCGCACGCGTGGGGATCTCGATGTCCTCGACGCTCGCGACAGGAAGCGAGCCGCCGAAGATACGGGCTTCGGCATCGATCTGGGCCCGCGCGCGATCCAACGGCAGGTCGGAGAAGTCGGAGCCGGGCAGCGCGTTGAGCAGCCGCAGCGCCATCTGCACTTCGGTGTACAGGCGCTGGCCGTCCACGACGACGGGCCGACCGGCGATGACCCGTTGGATCGGTTCGGGCAGCGCACCGAGGGTGCGGATGACCGCACGCATCACGCGTTCGGAGGGGGCAGGAGTGTCGGGCATGGTGGCTCCTCGGGGTCGGCGGCGTCGACGATTCGCGGGCGAGCGGTGCACCCGTCGGGACGGGATGCGCTCGACGATAGCGACCGCGGGGGCTTTGTCACGGTCCGTCTCCGCCACCGCGCGGACATCATCGGCCAAATACAATGGCGCACATGTCCGAGCGACGCGCCGTGACGCCGTCTTCGGCGGTCATCACCCCGAACATCATCCGCTACCTGCTGCAGGTGGCCGATGAGCGCGGCGTCTCCCTCGAGCGCGCCCTGCGCGCGGCATCCCTCACGCGGGCTGCGATCGACTCTCCCGCTCTGCGGGTGTCGTACCGGCAGGGGCGCGTGATCATCGAGCAGGCGCTCCTGCTGCTGCCCGTGCCGGCGCTCGGGCTCGAGGTGGGCCGCCGCCAGCCGATCACCGCCTCGGGGCTGCTCGGTCTCGCGATGATGTCGAGCGCGACCTTGCGCGACGCCGTGCGGGTCGGACTGCGGTTCCAGAACCTGGCGGGCTCGATGGTGCGCTGGAGTTCAGCGGAGGAGGCCGGCGGACTGGTGGTGACCGCCGCACTGCAGGAACAGGCCTCGACGGTGGGCACGTTCCTCGTCGAAGAGGGGTTTGCGAACATCACGAGGATGGCTCGCGACGTCGCCGGTCTCGCGGCGCCTCAGCTGGTCGAACTGGCACACGCGGCCGAAGCCGAGCCGGCGGTGTACCGCGACTACTTCGGCGGCGCCGTGCGGTTCGCCGCGGCTCGCAACGCCTGGCATGTCCCCCTGGCCGCGGCGCACGCCGCGCTTCCGAGCGCCGACGCCTGGACGCACCGCGAGACGGTGGCACTGCTGGAGACGCAGACCGAGAGCATCATCGAGCGCCAAGAACTCGTCGCCGTGCTCGCGACGCAGATCAAAGACGCCCTGCCCGACGTGCTCTCGCTCGCGGCGCACGCGCGTGCACTCGCGACGAGCGAGCGGACGCTCCGGCGACGGCTGATCGAGGTGGGAGCGAGCTACTCCGGCGTGCTCGACGACGTGCGCAAGCGCCTCGCCGCCGAGCTGTTCGCCTCCCCCGCGCTGACGACGGCCGAGATCGCGTTCCGGCTCGGCTATGGCGACGACCGCTCGCTGCGGCGCAGCGCCCTGCGGTGGTTCGGCGCCTCCCCCGCGGCGCTGCACGCCGAGGCGCGACGCCCGCCGATCGCCTACTGACCGGCTCATCCGTCGACCGGATCATCCGGCGATCGGATCAGGGGGGGATGGATCAGGTCACCCTGTGTGGCCGATCATGTCCGATTCCTGGATGCCGCGCGTCCGCTGTCCGCCGTGCGCTGCGCCGTACCGTGATCACCTCACCCGCACGAAGGAGCGCTGATGAACACGTCGCCCACCGCTGCCCGCCCCGTCGACTCCACGGTCTGCGTCATCGGCGCCGGCCCCGCCGGACTCGCCGTCGCTCGCGCACTCAGCGAGAAGGGCATCGACTACACCCACCTCGAACGCCACTCGCAGGCGGGAGGGCTGTGGGACATCGAGAACCCGGGCACCCCGATGTACGAGTCGGCGCACTTCATCTCCAGCCGCACCGTGTCGGGCTTCTCCGGCTTCCCCATGCCCGAGGACTACCCCGACTACCCGGGTCACGCGCAGATCCTCGCCTGACTGCGATCGTTCGCCGACGCCTACGGGCTCACGCCCCGCATCCGCTTCGACGCCGCCGTCACCGCGGTCGACGACCTCTCCTCGTCGACATCGGGCGCTCCACGTTGGCGTGTCACCCTCGCCGACGGCACCGCGACCGAGCACGAGCGCGTCATCGTCTGCACCGGCAGCCAGTGGCATCCCTTCGTTCCCGAGATCCCGGGGTCGTACACCGGCGAGGTGCGCCACAGCCTCGAGTACCGCTCGCCGTCCGAGTTCGCCGGCAAGCGCGTACTGATCGTCGGCGGGGGCAACTCGGCCTGCGACATCGCGTGCGACGCGGCCCGCTCGGCCCAGCGCGCCGCGATCAGCATGCGCCGCGGCTACTGGTTCATCCCGAAGCACGTGTTCGGGCTTCCGTCCGACATCGTCGGCGGCAAGGGGTCGTTCCTGCCGAAGCCGCTGGAGCGGGCGATCCTGCAACCGGTGCTGAAGCTGCTGACGGGAGACCCTGCACGGCTCGGCCTGCAGAAGCCCGACCACAAGCTGTTCGAGACCCACCCGGTGCTCAACTCGCAGCTGTTCCATTACCTGCAGCACGGCGACATCGTCGCGCGTCCCGGCATCCGCCGCGCCGACGAGCTCGCGGTGGAGTTCACCGACGGCACGCGGGAGGAGTTCGACGTCATCCTCATGGCGACCGGGTACCGGCACCGCGTACCGGTCGCGCAGCGCTACTTCGGCGACGAGCAGCACCCCGACCTCTACCTCAACTGCGTCTCCCGTGAGCACGCCGGTCTCTACGGCGTCGGCTTCATCGAGACCAACAGCGGCGCGTACGGACTGTTCGACCAGCAGGCGCATCTGCTCGCGTCATTCATCGCGGGCAGCCGCACGGGCGAAGCCGCAGCGGCCGAGTTCGAGCGCCTGCGCATCGCCGACGCGCCCGACCTGTCCGGCGGCCTGCACTTCGACTCCTCGCCGCGCCACCGCGGCTACGTGGACGCCGATGCGTACGTGAAGTACGTGAAGAAGCTGGCCCGCCGCCTCGGCTGGGCGCTGGAGGGCCAGGCTCCGGATGCCGCGTCGCGCCGCACCGTGCGGGCAGCGGAGGTCGCGGCATGAGCTTCGACTACCGCGACACGGTCATCGTCGTCACGGGCGGCGCCGGGGGCATCGCGCGCGCGTTCGCGGGCGAGGCCGCGCAGCGCGGAGCGACCCTCGCTCTCGTCGACATCCGCTCCGAAGCCGCCGAGCGCGCCGCCGCCGCGCTGCCCGGTTCGGGCCATCGAGGGTTCGCCGGCGACCTCACCGATGACGATCAGGTGGAGCGTGTGCTCGGCGAGATCGGAGCGGCCTACGGGCGCATCGATGTGCTCATCAACAACGTCGGCATGACGAGCGCCGAGCGCTTCGACGCCCGGTCGGTGGCGAGCATCCGACTCGAGACCGAGGTGAACCTCCTGTCGCCGCTGGTGCTCACCCGCCTGGCTCTGCCGTTGCTGCACCGCTCGCACGACCCCCGGGTGATCACGACTGTGTCGCTCGGCGGCATCTTCCCTCTGGGTGAGACGCCGATCTACACGGCCTCGAAGTTCGGACTGCGCGGCGCGATGCTCTCGATCGGGCTCGACCTGCGTCAGAAGGGGATCATCGCCGGCTCCGTGCTGCCGTCGGCGACCGATACGCGCATGCTGCGGCAGGAGGCGATCGACGGCGGCAACTCGCTGCAGTTCCAGGACCCGCCGCAGCCGCCGCAGGCGGTCGCGCGAGCCATGATGCGCATGCTCGACCGGCCGCGTCTGGAGATCTACCCGAAGCCGTCGGAGTCGGTGCTGATCCGCCTCGCCATGCTCGTGCCCAACGCCCTGCCGCAGCTGATGCGCGGCTTCCGTCGTCGCGGCGAGCGCGGCATGGCCCGCTACCTCGCCCAGTTGGAGCGCGACGGCCACGTCGTGCGCGACGGCGACGACCTCGTTCTGAAGGAGACCGCATGACCGCCCCCACCCTCACCCTCCGCTCCCCCGCCGACGGGACCGTCCTCGGCGAGACGCCGATCACGTCGGCGGCCGAGGTGCACGCCGCCTCCCGTCGCGCCGACGAGGTCTTCCGCTCACGGGTGTGGTCGGGTCGGACACCGCGAGAGCGCGCCGCCGTGCTGCTGCACCTCGCCGACCTCATGGCGCGCGACGCCGAGACACTGGCCCGCCTCGACTGCGAGGACGCGGGAAAGCCGATCACCGAGTGCCGTGAGAACGACGTGCCGTCGGCGATCGAGTCCATCCGCTGGTTCGCCGAAGCCGTCGACAAGCAGTACGGCACGACGACGGCATCCGGCCCCGACGTCCTCTCCTTCACCGAACGCGAGCCGTTCGGGGTGGTCGCGGCAATCCTCCCCTGGAACTACCCGCTCGCGATGGCGGCCTGGAAAGTCGGCCCGGCGCTCGCGGCCGGCAACAGCCTCATCCTCAAGCCCGCCGACGCGACGCCGCGGTCGGTGCAGCATCTCGCCGCGCTGGCGGCCGAGGCCGGCCTTCCCGACGGCGTGCTGCAGGTGCTGCCCGGCGACGGGCCGACGACGGGAGCGGCGCTGGCCGAGGACCCCCTCATCGGCGCGCTGTCGTTCACCGGGTCCACCGCGACGGGCCGCACGATTCTCGCCGCCGCCGCGGCGAGCAACCTCAAGCGCGTGAGTCTGGAGATGGGCGGCAAGAGCCCGCAGATCCTGATGGACGACGCTCTCTCCTTCGGCGACGAGCTGATCGAGGGGATGGTCGAGTCGGCGTTCCTGACCTCGGGACAGAACTGCACGGACTCTAGAGGATCCCCGGGACCGAGCT
>NZ_BADB01000260.1:0-12733 GCF_000333415.1 Microbacterium sp. B24
GGTCAGCCCGAATCCGAGGGAGAAGACGACCCGGTCGCGACTCTCCGCCACCGATTCCTCGAGTCCGAGCACCGCGAACGGCTCGGCCGTGTCGCGACCGACGAACTCGGCGACGTCGGATCGGCCCGCGAACGCGGCGGCGACGGCGGCGCGCACGCGCTCGGCGTGCCGCACGGATGCCGTGACGACCATGAGGGTCTCGGTGGGACGGTTGACCGCGTGCTCGACCACGAGAGTGACGACGCGGGCGACCTCGGCATCCGGACTCTCGACGGCGCCAGTGATCGGATCGGGTGCGCCGGTGCCGCCTTCGACGTAGTCGACGCTGAGGCTCCCGCGCCCGAGGTACGAACCGGCCCAGGGGTAAGAGACGAGTCGACCTTCGTAGAACGCGCCGTTGACGAGCTCGGCGAGGTCCTCACCGCCCGCGCGATAGCTGCGGGTCAGCGTCTCGACCGGAACGAGTTCGGTGAGCCGCTCGAACACGCTGACACCGTCGAACGGCACATCGGGCTCGTCCTCCGCCGTCGCATGGCCGGCGCCCACGCGGAACGGCGTGGGTCGCTGCGTCACCGGGTCGCCGAAGACGACCACCTGTCGCGCGCGTCGCAGCGCGGGCGCCGCCTCGGCAAGGCACAGCGCCGCGGCATCCGCGACGATGACCACGTCGAACAGCGGCGACTCGGGAATCGAGGGCACTTCATAGGGCGACGCGAGCCACACGGGGGCCAGCGTGCGCACGAGCTTCGGCGCGGCCGCGACCAGCTCCGTCGCAGACGCTCCGCCGCTGCGCAGCAGCTGCTTCAGGGTCGCAGCTTCGCCGGCCTCGTCGACGACGGCGATCTTCCACGTCGTCGCCAGTTCCGCGGCCAGCAGCGGACCCGCCGAGGCCGCGTGCGCCTCATCGACCAGTCGGTAATCGCGTTCGAGCCGGTCGACGACCGAAGTGTTCGCACCCAGCAGCGCCCGGTCCGAGCGCAGCATCGCTTCGAGAGCGGACTGCCACCACGCGAACTCGAACTCGGCGGCGACGTGCTCTTCGGGAACGTGGCGGACGGACAGCTCGGTGAGCAGCTCTTCCAGTCCCATGTCGGCCAGCTCGCCGCGCAGGGTGGCACGTTCGACCAGGTTGTCGAAGACGTCGGACGTCGCCGCCAACCCGGCGAGAGTGCGCAGCAGGTACGGAATCGGCAGGGACGCGAGCGGTTCGGTTCGCCCCAGTGCCCGGTCGAGCGCCCCCAGGTCGGCGGCCACACGCTGCCACGCCGTGGCGACGTCGTCCAGGCCCAGGGGGATCTCGGGCATGACGCCCGGATCGACCAGCTGCTGCCACTGCGCACGCTGCTGCTGCACCCGCAGCAGCGACTCGTGCATGTCGGTGATGTGCATCCCCGGGCGCACGTATTCGCGCGACAGGTTCTTCAGGCGGCGGCGCTGCGGCGATGTCATCGCGGGGGCGTCACGGCGCGGGGCGTGCGCCTGGATCAGCTCTGCCAGCGGACGCTCGAAGACGGTGGTGCTGAAGCGGTCGAGCGAGGCGCGAATGCCCTGCAGCAGCTGAACGTAGGCACCGAGTTCGGCGAGGGTCGAGAACGGACGCATGCGCGTCTGCGCGATGAGCTCGTAACCGCGCTCGAGCATCGCGGGCACCTCGGTGCGGTGCAGCCGTCCGGCGAGCGCATGGGTGTCACGGGCCTCTTGAGTAGAGGCGAAGGCCACGCCGTACCACGGCGAATCGTCGGGGCCGAAGCGGAACTCACCGAGCCGGGCCGCCGTTGCCAGGGCCTGCGCCGCCTCGGCACGGCGGGTGCCGAGTGACTGCAGCGTGGCGATATCGAATCGGGTCGCCGCGGACGGCTGCGGCGTCATCGATGCGATCGTGGCCAGCGTGCGGAGCGCTTCGAGCGGGGAGACCTCGACGCGCGGATGCCGCTGGGTGAGCGAATCGCGATAGTCACGCAGCACGGTGCGCAGGCGCACCAGAGCGTCGTCGACGTCGGCCACCTTGGGCTGCTCCGCCTTCTCATTGCGCGTGATCGCGCGGATGAGATCGCGGTGCAGGTGGCGCGGCGAGACGGCGAGTCCGGGCAGTCCGATGCCGGCGAGGCGGTGGCGGACGCCTTCGAGGGTGGAGCGGCGCGCGCTGACGACCAGCACCCGCTTGCCGGCGCGCACGAGCTCGCCGACCGCGTTGATCACGGTCTGCGTGCCGCCGGTGCCCGGCAGCGTGTGCACGGCGAGGGACTGTCCGGCGGCGATGCGCGCGAGCACCGCCTCCTGCTCGGCATCCGCATCGAGCAGAAGCCGGTCGGCGGCGGGCGGGCGCTCGTCGGAGCTGACGGGCGCAGCCACCGCCCGGACGATCGACAGGTCCTCACGGTCGGATTCATGACCGGCGAGAGCGTTGAGGATCGGGTGGTCGAGGCTCTCCGCATCGCGGCTCATCGGCGAGGCGGCATCGGCGAACGTCGACACGACCAGTCGCGGCTGCACCGTGAAGGTGTCGACGTGCGCGGTGAGCGCCCGCAGGTGGTCGATGACCGGCTGCGGCTTGAAGACGCCGCCGTCGTAGGCGAGCTCGGCGAGCGCGCGTCCGTCGATCACGAGACCGAAGTGAGTGCGGGCAGCGACGACGAGCTCGGGATTGATCGTGAAGGTGCCGTGCAGTTTGAGGTCGAAATCGGAATGGTGCCGGCGGATGGCGAGCGGACGCAGCAGCACCGGGGCGGCGTAGGCGACACCGCCGATACGCCAGCCGGCAATGCCGACCGCCAGATGCACCGTATCGAGGCCGCGGGTCGTGCGCATCTCGACGTCCTTCGCGGCGATGCGCTCGGCCGCCAGCCGTGCCGTGCGCAGGGCGACCTCGTCGCGGAAGAGGTTGGACAGCAGCGTCGAGCGCCCGGTGATGAACTGGGGCAGGCTGCCGGGATGGGCTTTCGTGATGTCGATGCCTGCGTCGCCGGCGTCGGTGTAGTGCAGCAGTGTGGACCTGCCGCCGAGCCACCCCGACTCCTCGCGCAGGCGCGCACGCTCGCCGGCGGCGACGTGGGTCACGACGACACCCGGCTCGGACAGGTCGAGGTCCGCCGGGCTCACCGCGTGACCGTGGTCGGCGTCGTCCACGCCTCGCACGGCGCCATCGTCTGCTCTCCACACACTCGACACCCTAAAGTCCCGATCGCGGCGTTCCCGGTTAGCGCGGCGGGTTTTCGCGGTTTTGGGGCTGGTGTGACGGGTGAGACATCGCGTCGAGCCTCCTCCCCACCCAGGGCGGAGCCTCTCCCCTCCACAGAACGGGATCGCGCGGCGACGATGTCGACCGGCGCGAGCATCATGGAGTCATGACCTCGACCGCCGCATACTCGGTGCACCCGACACCGATCGGCGAGGCCCTCATCGTCGTCGCCGATGGGGGCCTCGTCGCCCTCGACGTGCTGGACGTGTCGCTGACCGCGGCCGACCGCCACCTCGAAGCGATCAGCGCTCGCCGCAACAGCGCCATCGTGCCGGATGCCGTGGCCACCGCCGACGTGGCCGCCCAGCTCGACGAATACTTCGCGGGCACGCGTCGACACTTCACTCTCGATCTCGACCTGCGCGGAGTCGATGGTTTCGCGCGCCGCGCGCTCGAGGCGATGGACGAGATCCCCTACGGCGAGACGGCGTCGTACGGCGAGCTGGCCATCCTCGCCGGCTCCCCGGGAGCCCACCGGGCGGCGGGATCGGCGTGCGCCCGCACCCCCATCTCGATCGTGATCCCGGCGCATCGCGTCGTGCGCGCCGATGGGTCCATCGGCGAGTACGGCGGACACCCCGAACGCAAACGGTTTCTCCTCGATCTCGAAGCCCGCGTCGTCCGCGACGGCTTCCCTCGGTCCGCCGCCGTGTAGGCCGGTCGCGGCGCGGGCTCCCACAGCGCCGAGTGGGAGCCCGACGGAGCCGGTGACAGCGGCCGGTGATATTCTCGAGCCCACGGGTGACGCGGTCGTCGCCCTCGATGTCAGGGAGGCGCGATGGCGACGCCGACCCCGCTCACTGACAGTGATCTGCTGGCCCATGCCGTCGAGGATCTGGCCACGCGGACAGGCCTTCCCGTCGCCTTCGGCGGTTTCGAGAGAGCGAACGCGGTCGAGGTCACCTCGATCGTCGGAAACCGCACGCCCCACCTGTCGGGGCTGGTCGTGCACGCCAGCCGTGGGCTCGGCGGACGCGCCCTCGTCGAGCGGCGCCCGCGACTCGCTCTCGACTACCGGTCCTCGCGCAACATCACCCACGATTACGATCGCGCGATCCTCGGCGAGGGGATCTCGACGCTGTTCGCTGTGCCCGTGCTCGTCGCCGGGCGCGCACGCGGCGTGCTCTACTGCGGTTCCTGGTCGCCGTCACCTTTCGGGGAGGCCACCGCGCGCATGGCGCTCCAGGTCGCGAGCGATCTGGCGACGGAGTTGCGGGTCAGAGAAGAGGTGCAGCGCCGGCTCGCCGTCGCCCCGGCATCCACGCCCGGTGTCGACCCCGTGCTGCGCGAGCACCTGCGCGACACGTACGCACAGTTGCGTCGCATCGCCGCCGACGTTCCCGATGCCGCCATCCGGCGCCGTCTCGCCGAGATCGAACAGCGCCTCGCCGATCTGACCCGCGACGACGGTGCGAGCGCGGAGGCGCTCGACGTGAAGCTGTCGCCGCGTGAGATCGATGTGCTCGCGTGCGCGGCACTGGGCCAGACCAACGCCGAGATCGCTGTCGCACTCGGCTTGCGGGAGGGCACCGTCAAGTCGTATCTGCAGTCGGCGATGGCCAAACTCGACACGGGCACGCGCCACGCCGCGGTGACACGGGCGCGACGCGCGGGATTGCTCCCCTGATCAGCCGTCGGTATCAGTAGGCTCTGCCCATGGCCCGCAAAATCGTTCACCAGCTCGTCGATGACCTGGACGGCACCGTTCTCGAAGTCGGTGACGGTGAGACCGTCCTGTTCTCGCTGGACGGCACCGCGTATGAGATCGACCTCACGACCGACAACGCCGCCGCGCTTCGCGACGCGCTCGCGCCCTACGTCGCCGCGGCGCGCAGCGTCTCGTCGCGCGCGGCCGCGCCGCGCCGCGCTGGCGCCCGCGGACAGCGCCGCTCTCAGCAGCGCGATTACGGTCCCATCCGCGAGTGGGCCGCCAAGAACGGATTCACGGTGTCGGAGCGCGGACGCGTCCCCGCCTCGGTCCTCGAGGCCTACGACGCCGCGCACTGACGGCCCGCGGCACCCACGCCGACGCTCGTCGGCGCCATCACGGCGCCAGCCGCGCGAGCGCTAGGGTGATCTCGTGGCCTCGGACTGGACCCGTCGCGTGCTCGTGGTCGAAGACCAGGCCGCGCTGCGCATGCTCGTGTGCGAGCTGCTCGAGCGTCACGGGTTCGAGACGGCCGCCGCGGCGGACGCGGCGACGGCGACGCGCCTGTTCACCGAGTTCGACCCCGACGCGCTCCTCACCGACATCGACCTCGGCAGTCGCCCCTCCGGCGCCGAGCTGGCCGCCATGCTGTCCGAGCTCGCCCCGCATCTGGCGATCGTCTTCCTGAGCAGTTATCCGCGCGCAGCGGCCGGCGCGACGGCGATGGGCATCGCCCACGCGGTCTTCGTCTCCAAGCAGGACCTCGACTCCGCGGACGGCCTCGTGTCGGCGCTGGAGCAGGCACTGTCGACGCGGCGGACCCCGGCGGCGACGACGCCGCCCGCGCCCGACGCACGCGACGGGCTCGGAGCCCTGACGCGCCATCAGCTCGAGATCCTGGCGATGGTCGCCCGCGGCTGGTCGAACGAGCGCATTGCCGAAGAGACCGCGTCCGGCGTGCGCGCCGTGGAACGCTCGATCAGCCGCCTGTTCGACCGTTTGGACGTCACGGGCGACCCGACCGTCAGCCCCCGTGTCGCCGCTGCGGCGATGTACCTCGCCGCGTTCGGCCCCGCCCGGTGAGGGTTCGCGCGTGAGACGGTTCTCCGCGTCGATCGGCCGTGTCGTGGCCGACGGCCGGTTTCTGAGCCCGTGGTCGCTCGCGGCGACGTTCCCCCTGTCGATGACCATCATGGCGCCCGTGGGCGCGGGCGTGGATGTCGCGGCGCTCGTTCCGGCAACGCTCGCCACGACGGCATGCTTCGTCGTCGCACTCGGGGCCCTCGCGCTGCTCGAGCGGCATCTGACCGCCCCGCTCGTGCGAGCCGTGGTGGTGGTCGTCGGCGTCGTCGCGTGCGCTGCACTGCGTCCGCTCGTGCAGGACGGATGGGCCGCGCTATGGTCGCTGCCGGTTCCTGCGGCGGCGCAACTGCCGTTTCGTATCGCGACGAATGTCGTCGTCTGGCCGGTCGTCCTCGCGATGATCGCCGTGCTCGAGAACGCCGTGCACACACTCCGTCGCACCAACGCGCTGCTGCGCGAGGTGGCGGCAGAGTTGGCCGCCGCCCCCGACCGCGCCGTCGTCATCGACCGGTATGCGCGCCGCGAAGTGGATGCCGCGGCATCCGCTCTCGGCCGAGCGATCGAACGATGGGATCCCGCGGCGGGGCCGGGCGGCGTGCGCGCGCTCGGTGCGGAGGACTTCCGCACGTGGAGCCACCGCCTGCAGCGGATGGCCGATGATGCGCCGACGAGCGCGGCGCCGCAGGGGACTGCCACCACCGCTGACATCCCGACCCGCCGCCACTCCCTGAAACTGCCCCCCTTCCGTCTCCCGCCACGCGGTGCGGTCGCGATCGTCTACATCGCCTGCACACTTCCCTACGCGCTGCGGACGACGGGCCCCGGCGCACTGATCGCGGGCCTCGGCGCCGTCGTCGCCGTGACCGGCCTTGTCGACCATGTCGCGCGCCGCCGAGCGTTCGCGCGCAGCGCCCGCCGCGCCGCCACGGTCTATCTCCTGGGCGCGGCGATCGGCGGAGTGGCGTTGTCGGCGCTGACGACGATCTCCGGACATCGCGGTCTCATCACGCTTCTGCCCGCCGTCGACTACGTCGCCTTCGCTCTCGCGGCCGGCCTGTGCGCCGGCGCCGTGCAGAGACTGCGACGAGAACAGCGACGACTCTCGGGCACGATCACCCGCGCCCAGCGCGCGTCCCGCGAGGGCATCGGCCCCGTCAGGGAGGGCCTGCGTCGCACGGCCGAACTGCTGCACCGCGACGGGCAGGGAGCGTGCGTGCAGTTCGCGCTCACCCACCCGCAGCCGTCCGCCGCCGAGTCCGCCGCGCTGCGCGACGACTTGATCGCTCTCGTACATCGTCTGGCTTCGACCTATACCGATGCCGACCCCGGCGCCGATGCCGCGGCGTTACGGGCGCTGCTGGCGACATGGGGGCGGGTGATCGCGCTGAGCACGACGCTCGACCCGCGGGCGCTGGACGCGCTCGATGCGCATCCCCGGCTCGCCCGCGATGTGTACGACGTCATCGCCGAGGGGCTGCTGAACGCCGTCAAGCACAGCGACGAGAAGCGCGCGGACGTGGCCCTCGATATCGTCGCGACGGGGGCGGGCAGCCGACTGCGCGCGCGCGTGCGCTCGCGAGGACGAACGGCGGCGGATGCCGAGCTGCGGCCGGCATCGCACGTGCGCGACCTCGGCGCGCGGCTGCGTACGGACGGTCGCGACACGGTGCTCGAGGCGAGCTTCGCGCTGCCGACCGGCGCTGCTGTCGTGTCAGCCGAACATCACGAAAAGCAGGCCGCACCCCCGTCATAACGTCGTCATCGCACCCCCGGACACCCGGCCCGGGGACAGCGATGAAACGGAACCGACGTGAACGACCTGCACAACCTTCTTCCCCTCGCGGTGGGCATGCTGCTGTCCCCGCTGCCCATCGTGGCGATCGTGGCCATCGTGCTCGCCCCGCGTGGACGCTCGTGCGCTCCCGCCTACACCGCGGCCTACACGCTCGTCGCGTTCGCCGCCACGGGGCTGGGCGCGCTCGGCGCGGCGCGCGCGTCGGCATCGAGCGGCCCCGCAGCGCAGACGGTCTCACTGATCCTGGCGATCGTCCTCGCCCTCGGCTTCACGGTGTTCGCCGTCGCCAGCTGGATGTCGCGCCCGAAGGACGGCACGCCCGCGACGGCACCGAAGTGGCTCGCGGCGATCGACAGCGTCACCCCGCTCTCCGCCGCCGGCCTCGGACTCGTGATGGCAGCGACCAACACCAAGAACATCCCCCTCGAGCTCAAGGCCGGCGCGCTCATCGGCGAAGCGCACCTCGCGCCGCTCGCCGCCGTCGGGGTGTGCCTTGCCATCGCGCTGGCCGGTTCACTGCTGCTCGTGGTTCCGGCCCTCGTCCAGCTGGCCGGCACGGCCCGCGTGCACTCCGCCCTGCAGGCGCTGAAATCGCAGCTGATCACGCACAACGCCGCCATGATGACGGTACTGTTCGCGATCCTCGCGGCGAACGAGCTGGCACAGGTCATCCATCGCCTGGCCGCCTGAGCGCCCCACTTCGCCTTCTCCGCCTCCCGTTCCGAAAGGACCTCACATGTCGAACACCACCCGGACCCCTGACACCCTGACCCCCTGCATCGTCACCGCCCCGGCGGGCACCTTCCGCGGCGCCGTCCGCAACGACGTCCGTTCGTGGCGCGGCATCCGCTACGCCGAAGCCCCGGTCGGCGAGCGCCGCTGGCGCGACCCGGTGCCGGCAGCCGCCGCGACCGGAGAGGTCGACGCCACCGCGTTCGGGCCGGCCTGTCCCCAGGTGCGCACGCCCGCCATCGCCCTGGGCGACGACGCCGTGCTCGACGAGGACTGCCTGATGCTCAACGTCTGGGCACCCGACGCCGACGCAGCGGCGGGCGCACGACCGGTGATGGTGTGGCTGCACGGCGGCGCGTACACCTTCGGGGCGTCCAGCCAACGCACGTACGATGCGACCTCGCTGGTCACGCGGGGTGACGTGGTCGTGGTGACCATCAACTATCGCCTGGCCGCCTTCGGCTTCCTCGATCTGTCGGGTCTTCTCCCCGACGGCGGCTTCGATCGCAACCTGGCGCTGAAGGACGTGCTGCTCGCCCTGCGTTGGGTGCAGGAGAACATCGCCGCGTTCGGCGGCGACCCCGACCGGGTGACCGTGTTCGGCGAGTCCGCCGGCGGCGGACTGGTCACGACCCTGCTGGCGACCCCGTCGGCCGCGGGGCTCTTCCACCGCGCGATCGCGCAGTCCTCCCCCGCTTCCAGCATGTACGGCATCGACCGCGCGCGCGATGTCGCGGAGCGCTTTGTGCGTGAGCTCGGCATCGACCAGACGGATGCCGCGTCCACCGCCGCGGCGCTGCGCGCGGCATCCGCCGACGAGCTCGTGACGGCCGGGATGACGGTGTACGCGCAGGTGCCCGACGAGGCGCCCGGAACGCTGGCGTTCGCGCCGATCGTCGACGGCGACCTGCTGCCGGAGGCACCGGCCACGGTGCTGCACGAGGGTCGCGGACTGCCGGTTCCCCTCATGATCGGCACCAACAAGGATGAGGCGTCGCTGTTCAAGTTCATGAAGTCGCCGCTCATCCCGATCACCGAGGAGCGCATCATGGCGATGTTCTCCGACATGGCCGCCGATAACCCCACCGTCGAGCTGCCCTCGGTCGCCCAGGTGCAGACGGCGTACGAGAACGTGCGCAAGAACGCGGTGGGGCTCGGGGTCGCCCGCGACATCGGCTTCCGCATGCCCACCGTGTGGATCGCCGAGGGGCACGCCGCGGCGGCCCCGGTGTGGCTGTACCGCTTCGATCACGCGACACCTTTCCTGCGATTGATCGGTCTCGGCGCGACGCACGGCAGCGAGCTGGCCTACCTGTGGGGCGTCTTCGCGAGCGGCCCCAAGGACCCCACGTTCCGCCTCGGCGGCAAGCGCGCCGGCGAGGTGATCTCCGCCCGCATGCAGGAGCGGTGGGCCGCGTTCGCCCACGGGCGCACACCCGACGCCGACGGCGTCGCCGGCGCTCCGCACTGGCCGGCCTACGATCCCGCCGACAGCCGCGCGACGCTGGTCATCGAGCGCCACGACACCGTCGTCGATGACCTGGATGCGGCTCTGCGCGCCGCGTGGGGCGATCAGGTCCTCGACTTCCACTGAACCCGCGCGGCCGCCACACGCCTTCGAAGGAGCTCCTCATGTCCGACACCTGCAGCGCCGCGACTCACCTCAGCCGCGACCGCCTCGCGCCCGCCATCGCCGCGGCCGGCGCCACCGTCAGCCCCGCGCACTACGGCGCGCCCGCAGAATCGGGCGAGCGGAGCGCCCCGACCGCCACAGCGGACCTCCTGGTCGTCGGCCGGATCGCGACCGGCGACCCCGCGGCTCCGAGCGCGGAGGCGATGGCGGTGCGCGACGGCCGCATCGTCGCACTGGGATCGGCGGCGGAGCTGGACGGGCTGACCGGCCCGGCGACGAAGATCCTGTCCCCCGACGGCGTGGTGATCCCCGGTCTCATCGAGCCGCACGCGCACATCTGGGTGTCGCTGCTCACACTCGAGTGGGCCGACGTGTCGCACGCCACCTGTCCGCGCTTCGACGACGTCATCGCCGTCCTGAAGACGGCTGCGCACGCGACACCCGCCGGTCAGTACGTGCTGGCGAAGCTGTTCGACCCGAGCCTGTACCCCGGTGAGCCGGCCCTCACCCGCGACATCCTCGACCGGGTCGCGACCGACCGTCCCGTGGTCGTGCTGAATGCGTCGATGCACTTCGCCTACGCCAACAGCGCGGCCCTGGATGCCGCCGGCATCACCGACGCCACACCGCAGCCGAGCGGGGGCACGCTGGAGAAGCGCGACGGCAGACTCACCGGCGTGGTCGGCGAATCGCCCGCGGTGACGATGCTGCTCGCGCACCTGCCGCGTCCGACAGCGGCGGAGGTGGGCCGCGGCATCCGTCACGTGTTGAACGAGTTCGCCGGTGCCGGCGTGACCTCGATGCGCGAAGCGATGACCGGCACGCTGGCCGGCGTGAGCGAGATCGCGATGCTGCACCAGCTCAACGGGTCCGAACGCTTGCCGGTGCGAGTGTCGACGGCGCAGTTCTCCTCCCTGGCGGGGTGCGCGACGCCCGCCGAGGTCGCCCAGGCGTGGAAGGCGGCCGGCGTCACGCCGTTCAGCGGAGATGCGATGGTGCGCGCCGACGCGTGGAAGATCGTGGCGGACGGCTCGAACCAGGGTCGTTCCGGATACTTCCTGCAGCCGTATCTCGGCGAGACCTCGGGGGGCCACGCGAACTGGACACCGGAGAGTCTGCGCGAAGTGATGCGCGCCGGTCTCGACGACGGCTGGCAGCTGATGATCCACACGAACGGCGACGCGGCGGTCGAGTTCGCCCTCCAGGCCGCCGAAGAGCTGCTGCCGGGGCGCGACGCTCTCCGGCACCGCTTCGAGCACGCCTCGGTGACCACCGACGACCAGCTTGCGCGGATGGCCGCGGTGGGAGTGTCGCCGAGCTTCCTGATGGACCACGTCTACTACTGGGGTGCGGCGTTCCGCGACACGATCCTCGGCCCCGCGCGCGCCGCGCGACTGGACCGCGTCGCGTCGGCCCTCCGCGCGGGGCTGCGCCCCAGTCTGCACTCCGACTACAACGTGACGACGGTGCAGCCGTTGCGCAGCGCCCGCACCGCGGTGCTGCGCCGTCTGGAGGCCGACGGCACGGTGCTCGCGCCGGACGAGCGCGTCAGCGCGGCCGAGGCCCTGGCGGCGATCACCGCGGATGCCGCCTGGCAGATCCACGCCGACGATCGCGGCACGCTCACGGCCGGACGCCGCGCCGACTTCGCGGTCGTCGACGCCGACCCGTGGACGAGCGATCCCGAGAGCTGGGATCGCATCGCCGTGAACGCCACCTACATCGACGGCGTCCCCGCCTTCACCGCCTGAACGATTCTCCGCACGTCTCTCTCACTCGAAAGCCCCCCCCCATGACAACGACACCACCGACGTCCGTCGTGCGCTCCGCGCACACCCTCGCGATCCCCCTGCTGGGCGTGCTCGCCGCAGTTCAGGGCTCCGCCCCGAACATCGCCGCCACCGCACTCGTGGGCGCGAGCCGCGGCCTCGACATGGTCGGCGGCGATCAGGCGCTCGCGGCATCCATGCAAACCCTCGCGATCGCCGCCTCGGTCATCACCACAGGCCTGCTCGCCGACCGGATCGGCCGCCGCCGCATGCTCGTCGCCGCCCTCGTGACAGGTCTCGTCGGCCAGCTGATCGTGGCCGCCGCGCCGATGGCGCTCGTCTACATCCTCGGCCAGGCGGTGACGGGCGTCGGCCTGGGCGCCGTGTACGCCGCCGCGTTCGCCTACATCCAGGTGCTGGCCGCGCCGGGCCGGCTGCCCGCCGCCGTCGCGACGTTCGCCGCGTGTTCGGGCGCGGCCGGAGTGGTGTTCACCTTCTCGGGGGGCCTGCTTGCCGGAGTCGACTGGCGCCTCGCGTTCGTGCTCGTTCCCGTGCTGTCGGCACTGTGCATCCCCGCCGTCCTCGTGCTTCTGCCGTCGGTCGCCCCCACCGTCACCGAGAAGCGCGACGTGGGCGGACAGGTTGCGCTCATCACCGGCATGGTCGTGTTCCTGTTCGGCGTCTCGCAGCTCGCCTCGTCGCTGACCAGCCCGCTGACGTGGGGAGCCATGACGCTCGGCGTCGTGCTTCTCGGCGTGTTCGTCTGGTCGCAGACGCGGGTCGCGAACCCGTTCTTCCCGGTCGAGCTCTTTCGCCGACCCCTTTCCTCGCGGCG
>NZ_BADB01000259.1:0-1447 GCF_000333415.1 Microbacterium sp. B24
GACCGACGCGCCCACCGACGCGCCCACNGACGCCGCGAGCGACGCGCCGAGCTCTCCCTCCGACGGGGGAGACGGGTCCTCACCGTCGCCGTCGGTGTCGCCGACCCCGCAGAGCTACACCAACTCGCAGCAGCCGATGGTCTCGGGTGCGGTGCCCTGCGTGAACTGATCTCGACAGATTCATAGCCGCGCATGCTTCCGTCGTCGTGGTCCGCGGCGTAGCGTCTCAACGACAGCGACGATCGGGCCGCTGCCGATGCAGCGAAGGAGCAGCCATGGCACAGTCGTCGACATTCACCGGACGGACGATCATCGTCACCGGGGCAGGATCGGGGATCGGTCGAGCAACCGCTGTGCGCTTGTTGGGTGAGGGCGCGCGGGTCGTCGGTGCGGATGTGTCGGTAGAGCGGCTCGACGCCCTGCGCGCTGAAGCGTCGGTGGATCGACTCGTGACGGTGGCGGGCGACATCGCCGACGCCGCGACGATCCACCACATCGTGGATGCCGCGGGTCCGACGATCGACGGGCTGGCGAATGTCGCAGGGATCATGGACGCCTTCCTCCCGCCGGCCGAGGTGGACGACGAGACGTGGGATCGCGTCTTCCGCGTGAACGTCACGGCGCCGATGCGCCTCACCCGTGCGGTACTTCCCGCCATGATCGAGCGCGGGCAGGGCGCCATCGTCAACGTCGCCTCGGAGGCGGCATTGCGCGCCTCATCGGCGGGGGCGGCGTACACGGCGTCGAAGCACGCGATCGCAGGCTTCACGAAGAGCGTGGCATTCTTCTACGGCCCGCAGGGCATCCGTGCGAATGCGGTGGCCCCGGGGGCCGTCGCGACCAACATCGAGGCGCCGATGAAGAGCGAGTATGCGGCGGGACGGATCGGTCCGATCATGCAGGCGCTGATGACCCCCGTCGCGACCGCCGAGCAGCTCGCGTCGGCGATCGTGTGGCTGCTGAGCGATCAGTCAGCCAACATCAACGGCGTCGTCCTGCCGAGCGACGGCGGGTGGTCGACGATCTGACGGCGAGCGGATCGCGCCCTGCAGTGGAGTGCCCCCGACAGGAATCGAACCTGCGACCTTTGGTACCGGAAACCAACGCTCTATCCCCTGAGCTACGGAGGCGTACCGATCGAGAGTATCACCGACGGGGCGTCCGCCACGCCGCCGGCGGGCGCGGATCCACGGCGATCCACGGCCGACATGGGCGTGTCTCGGCATCCCTCTGGAGGGTGCGAACAGCGGTGTACGCGCACGTCGTCGCGGCGTGCGAGGATACTCCGGTGCAACGCCTCGTGACCGCCGAACTGGACCTCGATCTCGGGGCTTCCGTCGACCTCATCTTCCAGATCGCCGCGGCGCAACCGGCACCCGTTCTGCGGGAGGAACTGACGTTCACGCAGGGCGATGACTCTAGAGGATCCCCGGGTCCGAGCTCGAAT
>NZ_BADB01000258.1:0-3724 GCF_000333415.1 Microbacterium sp. B24
GATCGAGCTCGGTCCCGGGGATCCTCTAGAGTCCTCGCTGACCGCCAGCATGGGCGGTCTGGCGTGGGCCATGCGCGACATCTCCACCGGCACCGCGTACGCCGTGTGGGTCGGTATCGGGGCCTCGCTCACCGTCGCCTACGCCATGATCACCGGCGACGAACAGTTCTCGCTCGTGCGGCTGCTGCTCATCCTCGGCCTCGTCGGGTGCGTCGTCGGACTCAAGCTCGTCGGTCACGACTGAGCGCGCCGCGGCATCCGTCGACGCTCAGCGCTCGCCGCGCAGCAACTCCAGCCCCGCGCTCGCGAACTGCCGCGTCGTCGCGGAGGGCAGGAACGCACGCGTGAGTCCGGCGCCGATCCGCGGCAGGTCGGCCTCGTCGCGGAACAGCAGCGACATGGTCTCGTAGCGCGGGTGGAACTTCTGCTTGAAGCGGTGCAGCGACTGGAACCCGTACACCGGCTCGAGCGCATCGGACAGGCGCGTGCTCAGCGCCGCGAGCCCCTGGGCCTCGGGCGGGTACTCGTGGGTGAGCGGCGCGCCGGACAGCGACATGAACTCGGCACCCTCGTCGCGGAAGGCGACGGCCGAGCTGCCGATGAGGTACTCCATCACCGGCCCGAACCCGTGCTCGCGGCGACGCATCAGGTCGAGGGTCCATCCGCGCACGACGCCCTCGCCGTACACCGGCATCCACGACAAGAAGCCGTGCACGTCGCCCCGTGCGTCGAGGGCGAGCGCGATGCGCACCTCGGGGTCGTCCGCTTCGGCGAGCGTTCCGAGCGTGAAGCGCATCTCGGGCAGTTGCTTCTCGCCGACCCACTGGTTCGAGATCGCCTGCAGCTGTGTACGCACACCCCACGACTCGTCGCGCAGATGCGTCAAGCGGAAGGTCATCTCCTCGCGTCCGGCGCGGTTGAGGGTCGTGCGCACCGAGTTCCACCGCTTGCCGGTGTACGCGAGCCCGGGTAGATCGACGATGGTGTCGTCGGCGACGACGAGTGCGCGCCACCCGCCCGGCACGGCCGCCTGCGTGGCCGCCCCGGCGCTGAAGAAGCAGGGGATGAGCGCCGCCTCCTCGGCTGCCGCGATGAACTCGGCCACCGACGCCGCCCGACCCTCCTCGGGACCCAGGGGATCGGCCAGAGCGATCGCCGCCCCCGCACGGATCTGGTAGGCGACGATGCCGGTGCTCGTGCGCAGGTAGCTGTTGCCGTCCCACGTCGTCATCCACGACAGCGTGCCACCGCCGTGGGCGCGGATCAGGTCGGCCACCTCCCGGGAGTCCGGTTGAGCGTCGGGCGTCCCGAGCTCGCTGCGCCGCGCACCGGAGAAGGCGCCGCGCACCACGATCAGATAGACCAGAAGCACGAGGGCGATGAAGCCGCTGCCGATCTCGATCGCCGTCTCGCCGTCGATCGGCACCCCGAGGTCGAGACGCACGTCCAGCGTGACGATGACCGCGAGCAGCGCCGCGGCGAGGATGTTCAACGCCAGCAGCACGAGAGCGCAGATCCACGCCCAGCGCCGCGCGCGCCGCAGTCCCTGGGCGATCACGAGCACCACGACGACATCGATGGCCGTCGTCGTCCAGTCGCTGGAGAGCGGGTCGGTCGTCCCGAACGGGCCGTAGGTGGGGATCAGCGTCAGGATCACTTCGATGCCGACGAAGGCGAGCATGCCGAGGAAGGCGATCAGTCGCTGCTCGCGGATGGTGGCGCGACGCGGTCGCAGGGTGCGGTCGAACACGAGCACGACGAGCACGGCGATGAGGTGGGAGAGGTCGGCCACGGTCCCCAGGACCAGGACCCCGACGATGACAACCGCGATGAGAACGAGCCACGCCCGCAGACGCCACGGCGAGGCCAGCAGGCCGATCACGGCGGCGATACAGGCGAAGGTACCGCCGCTGGCGCCCACGTCGAGGGTGGTCGCGGTGTCCTGCACCCATTCCCAGCCGGAGAAGACGCTCAGCACGGCCAGGAGCAGTGAGGTCGCCAGGACTGCCACGACCTGCCCGATCCAGAAGTACGCGAGTGCGACGCGGGTGCCGCGGGCGTATTCGAGCAGGCCCATCCCGACGAAGCCGAGCAGGGTCGGCACGAACAGCCACGGCTCGGCGACGAAGAAGGTTCCGGTGAGGGGAGTCCACCACCGTCCGGCCTCCAGCGCCGGCAGGCCGTACGCCCACGTGTCCATGCCTGCGCTCTCGTCGAAGGGCGACCACAGGCCCTGCGAGAGGATGCCGACGACGAGGATCGCCCCGACGGTGAACAGTGTCGCCGGCAGGTGGCGCACGATGCGGATGAGAGCGTGTGCACGACCCGCGGGGTCGGCGGGCGCGGGGGAGGCGGCGGGGACGGTCTCCGTCATCCCTTCACCGTAGCGGCCCGCAGGCGTCGCATCGAGGACGCGACGCCTGCGGGAAGGCTCACAGCCGCTCCAGCAGGGCGGGGCCGAACACGAGCGCCGCGGCGAGAGGGACGACGAGCAGACCGATCGCGATGACGACGATGGCGAGCATGCTGCCCAGCACCGAGAGGACCACGGCGCCGGCGGTGGAGGAGGGACGAGCGAAGAGCGAGCTGGCCATGCTTCGACGCTACGAACCGCGGGGTGGGCTCCACATCGTGCCGCGGATGCATCGGCATCCTTCGGGAGGATGATCCTCCCAGGCCTCTCACACCGGGGCGATAGGTTGCCTCTGACACGATCTGTCGGTGTCTCGAACGTCTCGTCCCGTCTCACGCCGCGTGCACATCCGGCGCCGCCGTCTCACGGTCGGAATACTCGCCGTCCTGGTCGCCGCGATCATCGCGGTGGTGGCCGTCGTGGCCTCCGACCTCAACGGCATCCACCGCTCCGACATCGCGATGCCGTCGGCCAGCCCGGGCGTCGCGCAGAACACGGGAGAGGTCAACATCCTGGTGATGGGACTGGACAGTCGCGTCGATCAGGACGGCAAGCCCTTCCCGCAGGAGATCTACGACGCGATCCACGCGGAGGATGAGAGCGTCGGCGGCTACAACACGAACGTGCTGATGTTCATCCACATCCCCGCCAACGGCGGCAAGGCGGTCGGCATCTCGATCCCGAGGGACGACTACGTCGACTACGCGAACGCGCCCGACGGAGTCACGAAGGGCAAGATCAAGGAGGACTACGGCCGCACGTTCCAGGCCACGTACGACGAGCTGACCGGCAACGGCACCGACGATGCGACGGCGTATCAGCGAGCCCGCGACGCCGCGCGGCAGGCGCAGATCCAGACCGTCTCGTCGTTTCTCGGCGGCGTGCGCATCGACCACTTCGTCGAAGTGACGATGGCCGCGTTCTATCGCGTCGCACAGGCGGTGCAGCCGATCACGGTGTGCCTGAACCAGGCGACGGCCGACACGTTCTCGGGCGCGAACTTCGCCGCGGGGATGCAACAGATCGATGCCGCGCAGGCGATGGCGTTCGTGCGGCAGCGTCGCGACACGCAGTACGAGAACGTCGATCTCACCGACCTCGACCGCACGCGCCGGCAGCAGGCGTTCATGATCTCCCTCGCCGTCAAGCTGAAGAGCGCCCAGACCTTCACCGACTTCGGGGCGATGCGCTCGCTCATCGACACGGCGAAGCAGTACGTCGCGATCGACCAGGGCTTCGACCTGCTGAGCCTTGCGAGCACCGCGCAGCGTCTCGCGGGGACTCTAGAGGATCCCCGGGACCGAGCTCAAT
>NZ_BADB01000257.1:0-1524 GCF_000333415.1 Microbacterium sp. B24
GCTCGCGCCAAGGGCATGCCCGAGCGGGTGGTCGTCGTCCGCCACGCATTCCGCAACGTGCTGATCCCGATCACGACGCTCGTGGCGACCGACCTCGGCGGGCTGCTCGGTGGAGCCATCATCACGGAGTTCATCTTCGCGATCCCCGGTATGGGTGCGCTCTTCCAGCGCTCGCTGGGTCCCGGTGACCTGTACCCGGTGATGGGCTACTTCATCGTCATCGCCTTCATGGCCATTCTGTTCAACTTCCTTGCCGATCTCGCGTACGCGGCACTCGACCCGAGAGTGAGGGTGCGCTGATGTCCAGCACCATCTCAGAAACCCCCGGCGACGTCGAAGAGCGCTCGATCAGTCAGAGCCGGATCATCTGGCGCCGTTTCCTCTCCCAGAAGGTCGGCCTCATCGCCGCCATCGTCCTCCTGGCAGTCGTGGCCTTCGCCACGAGCGCCGTCGGGCTCGGCCCGATTCCCGGCTGGTGGAAGTACAACTGGTACGACCTGTCGAACAGCGTCAACGGCGGAGAGCCGACTCTGAGCCTGTTCCCGTTCTCGCTCGGCGACCACCCCTTCGGTCAGGACCGCATCGGGCGCGACTATTTCGCGATGACCATGCGCGGCATCCAGAACTCGTTCGTGGCCATGGTGCTGATCACGGGCATCGCGCTGATCGTGGGTGTCACGGTGGGCGCGATCGCGGGCTACTTCCGCGGCTGGGTCGACGCGGTGCTCATGCGCCTGACCGACGTCTTCATCGTGATCCCCGCCATCGTGATCGCCGCCGTCGTCGGTAACTGGGCCGGCGCGGTCGGCGTATGGGTCTTGGGCTCCATGCTCGGGTTCTTCAGCTGGATGGTGATCGCGCGTCTCGTCCGCGGTGAGTTCCTCTCGCTGCGCGAACGGGAGTTCGTCGAGGCTGCCCGCGTGGCCGGCGCCTCCGATGCCCGCATCATCTTCCGGCACATCCTTCCGAACGCGACCGGTGTGATCATCGTGTCGGGATCGCTCCTGGCAGCCGGCGCCATCCTGCTCGAGGCGGCGATCTCGCTTCTCGGCTACGGCATCCGCTCTCCTGACGTCTCGCTGGGTCTGCTCATCGGTGTCAACCAGTCGGCCTTCACCGTGCGGCCGTGGCTGTTCTGGTGGCCGGCGCTGTTCATCGTCACGCTGGCACTGTCGGCGAACATCTTCGGCGATGCCCTCCGCGAGGCGTTCGACCCGCGCAGCCGTCGGTTCTCCCGTCGTCGCACGAAGGAGCGCGCCGACGGTGTCGAGCCCGATGTCGCCGCTCCGACGAGCCTGATGGATGCCGCGGCGCAGAACCCGCGCACCGGCACGCCGACCCTGCAGGATCCGGAGTAAGGCCGGATGCCGTCAGAGGTTCAGCAGCGCCGGAACGGTCGCCGCGGCCAGCAGCAGGCTCAGCGCGAGGGCGGTGACGTGCACGTGCACGCGGGCGCGGTCGCTTCCCGCGCGGCCCAGGGGGATGGCCTCGCTCTCCACGAGCCGATGCCAGCTCCCCGGATGA
>NZ_BADB01000256.1:0-1536 GCF_000333415.1 Microbacterium sp. B24
CAGATCTGGCTGCCCAGCCAGTCGGAGTACGCGACCACGGTCGCTCAGAACGGCTCGGACAAGTACGACCCGTCCAAGCTCGACGACAACATCGCGAAGGCCAAGGAGCTCCTCGCCGGCAAGACGCCGACCGTGAAGATCCTCTACAACACGAAGAACCCGAACCGCGTGGACGAGTTCCAGGCGATCCAGTCCTCCGCGGCCAAGGCCGGCTTCCAGGTCGTCGACGGTGGCGACCCCAAGTGGTCGACCCTGCTGTCGGCGGGCAACTACGACGCGTCGCTGTTCGGCTGGATCTCCCCGGGTATCGGCACGGCGCAGATCCCGCAGCTGTTCTCGACCGACGGTGGTGGAAACTACAACAAGTTCACCGCTGCCAACGACGACGCGATCGCGTCGCAGACCACGGTTGACAAGGACAAGCTGACGCAGCTCCTCCTGAACATCGACAAGACGGCGTTCACCGAGGGCTACGGCCTGCCCCTCTTCCAGGCGCCCGGCATCTACGGCGTCTCCAGCAAGCTGGACGGCGTCAAGTACATGGGCAACCAGACCGGTCCGATCTGGAACAACTGGGAGTGGTCCGTCAAGCAGAGCACCAACACCAAGTAGTACCCACGCCAGGGTGGCGTCTACGGTAGATCCCGAAGGCGCCACCCTGGCCCCTGTCTGTCAACCGATGGGCAAGGCGATCGCAACCCGATGCCGCCCGCCCGTCGCACGTCGAAGTGAGTGACCTTTGGTCGGTTTCATTCTCCGTAGGGTCGGTGTGTCGATCCTCATCCTCCTCGCGGCATCCTTCGTGATGTTCAATCTCGTCGCGCTGTCGACGGATCCGCTCGAGGACCTCCGCTCTTCCAGCAACCCGAACAAGCAGCAGCTGATCGAAGCGCGAATTCAGCTCGCCAACCTGGACGTCGCGCCTCCGCTTCGCTGGGCGATGTGGGTCGGCGGCGCGGCCAAGTGCCTCATCCCCTTCGCGAACGCCTGCGACCTGGGCACCACCTTCCAGGGCGCCCCCGTCACCGACGTCCTGCCGATCGCGATGGTGTCCACCATCCAGATGGTCACGGCGGCCCTGCTGCTGGCCATCCTCTTCGGCATCTCGACCGGAATCCTCTCTGCGCTGCGTGAGAACAGCGGCTTCGACGTGTCGTTCACCGTCCTCAGCCTGTTCCTCTACTCCCTGCCGTCCTTCCTGGCCGCCGCGCTTCTCAAGAACTTCGTCGCCATCGGCTTCAACGACTTCCTGCAAGACCCTGTCATCCCCATCGTCGTCGCGGTGATCGTCGGGATCGTGGTGGCATTGATCGTGCAGGCGGTCGTCGGCGGTGATACCCGCCGTCGCCTCACGTCCGGGGGCACGAGCTTCGTGCTCACCACGGGCCTGCTCATCTACATGAGCGTCACCGGCTGGTTCCTCACGCCCGGGTTCGGCCCGGTCGGCGTCATCGTGCTGAGCGCAGGTGCCGCCCTCGGTGTGACCGTGCTGATCGCCGGCATGACTCTAGAGGATCCCCGGGTCCGAGCTCGAAT
>NZ_BADB01000255.1:0-10941 GCF_000333415.1 Microbacterium sp. B24
GGTCACCGGACACGGTCTGAAGGACCCCCAGTGGGCCCTGCGCAACGCCGATGGCACCGAGGTCGAGCCCACGGTGGTCGATGCGACCACCAGTGAGGTCGCGTCCGTCCTCGACCTGGCATGACCACCCTCGCTTCCGTGGAACGCTCCGTCGCGGTCCGTGTACCCGCCACGAGTGCCAACCTCGGTCCCGGGTTCGACACTCTGGGCCTCGCTCTGAGCTCGTATGACGAACTCACCGTCACCGCTCTGCCGGAGCGTGGACTGGAGATTCTCGTGTCGGGCGAGGGGGCGGCCGATGTCCCGACCGATGCTTCGCACCTGGTCGTGCGCTCGATGGCCTACGCATTCGAGGCCGTCGGGCGCGAGATGCCCGGCATCCGTCTGGAGGCGCACAACACGATTCCGCACGGGCGGGGCATGGGATCGTCGGGTGCCGCCGTCGTCGCGGGTCTGCTCGCGGCGAAGGGCCTGCTCGCCGGCGAGGTCGAGATCGGCCCCGATGCGCTGCTGCGCCTCGCGACCGAGCTCGAAGGACATCCCGACAACGTCGCTCCCGCCCTGTTCGGCGGACTGACGATCGCGTGGATGGACGAGAACGGTCCGCAACACAAGAAGCTCCTCGTGCACCGCGGCGTCTCGCCGCTCGTGTTCGTTCCCGATTTCACGATGTCGACCGCCGTCGCCCGAGGTCTCGCACCCCTTCAGGTGCCTCGTGAGGATGCCGTGTTCAACGTCTCTCGCTCTGCGCTGCTGATCGCAGCCCTCACGCAGAGCCCGGAGCTGCTGATGGCCGCCACCGAGGACAAGCTGCACCAGTCGTACCGCGCGCAGGCGATGCCGGCGACCGATCAGCTCGTCCGCGCGCTGCGGGCACGTGGCTTCGCCGCCGTCGTCTCCGGCGCAGGGCCCAGCGTGCTCGTGCTCGCGGACGGCCCGGGTCAGCGTCTGGAGGCGGCGGAGGTCGCGGCATCCGTGACGGACACCCCGTGGGAGCCGCGCATGCTCGCCGTCGACGTCAAGGGTGGTACAGTGAGGAACCATACGGAGGGTGCCACGGCGTGACCGTGAATCTGGCCTCCGTCGCAATTCTGCGAACCACCGCATAACCCTCACGTTGCACCATCGCGCGTCTGAGCTAAGACGTGCATGCGCGCACGAGAGCGGTAGCGCCTGTCGTGGACGGCGCGATGCGGACGGTATCCGTCCACATGCCTACGAAGGAGAACTCGTGGAGTCCCTCTCCGAGATCCAGACTGAGAACACCGAGAACGTCGAGGGCGCGCAGTCCGCCGGCGCCGAGGAGACCACCGCCGACGAGACCACCGCTGCCGCAGAGGAGTCGGCTGCCGAGGCCGTCCAGACCGAGGCGCCCGACGTGGAGGTGCCTTCGGATGCCGAGGCACCCGCCGCGGCGGAGCCCGAGGCCGCGGCGGAGCCTGAGGCCGCGGCGGAGCCTGCGGCGGTCGAGCCGGCTGCCGCGGAGGTCGAGCCCACCGCCGAGCCCACCGCCCCTGAGGCCGAGCCCGTCGCTGCGGAGGCACCGGCTGTCGCCGAGGAGAAGCCCGCGAAGGCTCCCCGCAAGCGTGCGCCGCGCCGCGCGAAGAGCACCGATGTCCCGCCGGCCGAGCCGGCCGCGGACGAGGCTGCTGCCGACGTGACCGAGGGCTCGACCGCAGAACCCGTCGCCGCGACGCCGACGACCGCCGACGAGGCGCCGGCCGCCGAGACCGCGCCCGAGAGCGCCGAGAGCGACACGAGCGCCGCCGTGGCGGAGACCGCAGACACCGCCGAGACGGCCGAGACCGAGGGCGCCGCCGCCGACGCGTCGGCCACCGCGGAGGGCGCGTCGGAGACCGAAACCCCCAGCCGCAGCCGCTCGCGCAGCCGCAGCCGCAGCCGCAACCGCGGGCAGCGCGGTGAGAACGGCCAGGGCGCGCAGAACGCTCAGGGCAATGCGTCGCCCGCCGCCTCCGACGAGAGCGCCGACAGCGACGACGAGCAGTCCCAGGGCCGCGGCCGCCAGCGCAACAAGCGTCGGGGCCCGGCGCAGAACGGCGACGAGTTCGAGACCGAGATCGGCGAGGACGACGTCCTCATCCCGATCGCCGGCATCCTCGACGTCCTCGACAACTACGCCTTCGTGCGCACGACCGGCTACCTGCCGGGTGCGAGCGACGTCTACGTCTCGCTCGGCCAGGTCAAGAAGTACAACCTGCGCAAGGGCGACGCCGTCGTCGGCGCCATCAAGCAGCCGCGCGAGGGCGAGCAGTCCAGCCGCCAGAAGTACAACGCGCTCGTGAAGGTCGACGCCATCAACGGGCTGTCGGTCGACGACGCCGCCGAGCGTGTCGAGTTCGGCAAGCTCACGCCGTTGTACCCGCAGGAGCGCCTGCGCCTGGAGACGGCGCCCGAGAAGCTCACGCAGCGCATCATCGACCTGGTCGCCCCCATCGGCAAGGGCCAGCGCGGCCTGATCGTCGCGCCCCCCAAAGCCGGCAAGACGATCGTGCTGCAGCAGATCGCGAACGCGATCGCGACGAACAACCCCGAGGTCCACCTCATGGTCGTGCTCGTGGACGAGCGTCCCGAAGAGGTCACCGACATGCAGCGGACGGTCAAGGGCGAAGTCATCGCCTCGACCTTCGACCGTCCCGCCGAAGATCACACCACGGTCGCTGAGCTGGCCATCGAGCGCGCGAAGCGACTCGTCGAGCTCGGCCGCGACGTCGTCGTGCTGCTCGACTCGATCACGCGACTGGGGCGCGCGTACAACATCTCCGCGCCCACCAGCGGTCGCGTGCTCAGCGGCGGCGTGGACGCGTCGGCGCTCTACCCGCCCAAGCGGTTCTTCGGCGCGGCCCGCAACATCGAGAACGGCGGGTCGCTGACCATTCTCGCCACCGCGCTCGTGGAGACCGGCTCCAAGATGGACGAGGTCATCTTCGAGGAGTTCAAGGGCACCGGCAACAGCGAGCTGCGCCTGTCGCGCCAGCTGGCCGACAAGCGGATCTTCCCGGCCGTCGACGTCAACGCGTCCTCGACCCGCCGCGAAGAGATGCTGCTGAACCCGGACGAGGTCAAGATCACCTGGAAGCTGCGTCGCGCCCTCGCCGGCCTCGACCCGCAGCAGGCCCTCGAGGTGGTGCTCGGCAAGCTCAAGGAGACGAGCTCCAACGTCGAGTTCCTCTACCAGATGCAGAACGTGCAGATGAAGTCGGTGTCCACGGCCGGCGGCGGCCACAGCCACGGGCACGAGAACAGCATCCGCTGAGCGGGCTCGCCGTGTTCGAGTCCGTCCAGGCGCTGATCGACGAGCACCGCACGGTTCAGGAGGAGCTCTCCGACCCCGCGGTGCACGCCGATGCTGCGCGCGCCAAGCGCGTCAACCGTCGCTACGCCGAGCTGTCCCGGATCGTCGCGGCCCACGATGCGTGGCGAGCGGCGGACGACGACCTCGCGGCGGCGCGTGAGCTCGCCCGTGAGGACGACGCCTTCGCCGAGGAGATTCCGGCGCTCGAAGAGCGGGTCGCTGCAGCGCAGGAGAAACTGCGGCGCCTGCTCATCCCGCGCGATCCGGACGATGCGCGCGATGTCATCCTCGAGGTCAAGGCGGGGGAGGGCGGAGCCGAGTCGGCGCTGTTCGCGGCCGATCTGCTGCGGATGTATCTGCAGTACGCGGCATCCATGGGCTGGAAGACCGAGCTGCTGGAGCGCAACGAGTCCGACCTCGGGGGCTACAAGGACGTCCAGGTCGCGATCAAGGGTTCCTCCAGCGACCCGGCGCAGGGTGTCTGGGCGCACTTGAAGTACGAGGGAGGGGTGCACCGCGTGCAGCGTGTGCCCGCCACCGAGTCGCAGGGCCGGATCCACACCTCGACGACGGGCGTGCTCGTCTTTCCCGAGGTCGATGAGCCCGAAGAGGTGCAGATCGATCCCAACGACCTGAAGATCGACGTGTTCCGCTCCTCCGGTCCCGGCGGCCAGTCGGTCAATACGACCGACTCCGCGGTGCGCATCACCCACCTGCCCACCGGCATCGTCGTGTCGATGCAGAACGAGAAGAGCCAGCTGCAGAACCGCGAGGCCGGCATGCGCGTGCTCCGCGCCCGCCTGCTCGCCAAGCAGCAGGAGGAGCGGGATGCCGCGGCATCCGATGCCCGTCGTTCGCAGATCCGGGGGATGGACCGTTCGGAGCGCATCCGCACGTACAACTTCCCCGAGAACCGCATCGCGGACCACCGCACGGGCTACAAGGCCTACAACCTCGATCAGGTGATGGACGGGGCGCTCGGCCCGCTCATCGAGTCGGCGATCGCCGCCGACGAAGAGGCGCGACTCGCGGCGCTGGGCGCCGACTGACCCCCGCGGACGGATCGAGGCTCCGAGGGGCGCTACGCTCGCGTCATGATCACGTTCCTGCTGCGAGCCGTCGTCTTTCTCGCCTCCGCTGCGGTCGGCCTCATCGTCGCCGACATCGTGCTGCCGGGCTTCAGCATCGATTGGCGCAGCCCGGTGGGGTTCATTCTCGCAATCGTCATCTTCGCCGTGCTGCAGAGCGTCCTCGCGCCGTGGTTGGCCCGGGTGGCGCAGCGAAACGCTCCCGCCTTCCTCGGCGGCATCGGGATCGTCTCGACCTTCGTCGCGCTGGTGGTCACAGCGCTCATCCCGGGCGCCGGACTCACCATCGGCCTCCCGTGGTGGACCTGGATCGTCGCGCCGATGATCGTCTGGGTCGTCACCGCGATCGCGGCGTTCCTGCTGCCGGCCGTGCTGCTGAAGAAGAAGGTCCAGGACCGACGCGAGAGCTGAGGCGCCGGGTCCGGCGGTGGTGGCGGCGCGGTGGTCCTCGTCCCACTTTCGGTGACCGTTGTCCCCTTTGCTGCGGCGAGTGTCCCGGAAGGTGCTGTTGTGGCGGCGTGTCGCCAGCGTTTTGTGGGACATGGACGGCGGGCCGGCGTCCGCCACCACCGGCATCCGCACCGTCACCGTTACTCGGCACCCCACGCCGCCACCCGTAGCAGCGGCCATCACCCGCATCGCCACCCGGCGCGCGTCTCAGATGAAGTACTCGGGCGTCGTCAGCAGCGCGCGCGTCTCTTCCCCCGCGCGGCGGGAGCGAGCCGTGGCGGGGACACCGACCAGCACGGAATCAGCGGGAGCGTCGCGAGTGACGACGGCATTGGCGCCGACGACCGAGCCGGCGCCGATCGTGATCGGGCCGAGGATCTTCGCTCCCGCGCCGACCGCGACGCCGTCACCGAGGGTGGGGTGCCGCTTACCGGCGTCGCGTGTGCGTCCGCCCAGCGTCACGCCGTGGTAGAGCATCACGTCGTCGCCGATCTCGGCGGTCTCACCGATCACGACGCCCATGCCGTGATCGATGAAGAAGCGGCGGCCGATCGTCGCGCCGGGGTGGATCTCTACTCCTGTCACCCACCGCGCCGCCTGGGAGAGAGCCCGCGCGGCGAAGCGCCACCCGCGGCGCCACAGCGCGTGCGCGACGCGGTAGATCCAGATGGCGTGCAGGCCGGAGTACAGAACCGCGATCTCCGCTGCGCCGCGGGCTGCGGGGTCTCTCAGCTTCGCGGCCGCGATGTCTTCACGGACGCGTGCGAAGGCCCCGAGCCGCGGCGCAGCGGTATCGGTAGAGGTGCCACTCACGCGGGGGATCAGTCCTCGCGCAGGTGCTCGTAGAGCGCGGTGGAGAGGTAGCGCTCGCCGAAGGAGGGGATGATCACGACGATGTTCTTGCCCTCGGCCTCCGGACGCGCGGCGATCTGCAGGGCTGCCCAGATGGCGGCGCCCGACGAGATGCCGACCAGGATCCCCTCGGTGGTCGCCACCTCTCGTGCCACGCGGATGGCGTCGTCGAACTCGACATCCACGACCTCGTCGATCACGCCCTGGTCGAGGATCTCCGGAATGAAGTTGGGACCGATGCCCTGGATCTTGTGGGGTCCGGGGGTTCCCTTGGTCAACAGCGGGGAGTCGGCGGGCTCGACGGCGATGACCTTCGCCTCGGGCACGCGCTCCTTGAGGACCTGGCCGACACCCGTGATGGTTCCGCCGGTGCCGATGCCGGCGACGAAGTAGCCGATCTCCCCGTCGGTGTCGCGGAGGATCTCCTCCGCCGTCGTCTTGCGGTGGATGGCGGGGTTCGCCTCGTTCGCGAACTGCTTGGCCAGGACCGCGCCCGGCGTGGCGGCGGCGATCTCCTCGGCCTTCGCGACCGCGCCCTTCATCCCGAGTGCGGGCTCGGTGAGCACGAGCTCCGCTCCGTATGCCTTCAGGAGCATGCGGCGCTCGACCGACATCGATGCCGGCATCGTGAGGATGACCTTGTAGCCGCGTGCGGCGCCGACCATCGCCAGTGCGATGCCGGTGTTGCCGCTCGTGCCCTCGACGATCGTGCCGCCGGGCTGCAGTGCACCGGAGGCTTCGGCCGCATCGACGATGGCGATGCCCAGACGGTCCTTCACGGAGGACGCGGGGTTGTAGAACTCGAGCTTGGCGAGCACCGTGCCGGGCAGGCCCTCGCTGATGCGGTTCAGGCGCACCAGTGGGGTGTTGCCGAATGCGCTCGTGATGTCGGAGTGGATGCCGGACATGGCTTGCCTTTCGTGCGGGGCGGGTGTCGCCGGGTCGCGCGTTCGTGCGCGCCCTCGTCAGCGTGTCGAACCAGCCTAAGCGTCGCCTGTATTCCCGAGTCGAATGTGACGAATCTTCACGGTGGGTGCGGGGCTCCCGCGGCGGGTCCGAGCGCTCGCGGCTAGGGTGGAGAAGCTGATGACCTCTCCGCCTGTCTCCGGCCCGCCTGCCGACCTGTCCGCGCTGCTGCGCGCCGCGTCGGCGACCCTCGCCGCCGCGGGCGTCCCCACGCCCGACGTCGATGCCGAGTTGCTCGCCGCCCATGTGCTCTCCCTTCCGCGGGGTGAACTGCTCGCCGCTGCTCTGCGCGGCGACCGGGCTCCGGACGATACCGCGGCGTTCGACGAGCTCATCCGCCGCCGTGCGACGAGGGAGCCTCTGCAGCACCTCATCGGCGTCGCTCCGTTCCGCCATCTGGAACTGCGCGTCGGGCCCGGGGTGTTCGTCCCGCGTCCGGAGACGGAGATGGTCGCCCAACTCGCGATCGACGCGTTGCGTGCCGTGCCGGACGCCGCGCCCATCGCCGTCGACCTCGGGACGGGATCCGGGGCGATCGCCCTGGCAATGGCGACCGAGGTTCCGCACGCGCGCGTGCACGCCGCCGAGAACGCCGTCGACGCGTATGTCTGGGCGAAGGAGAACTTCGCGGCCCACGCCCCCCAGGCGCGACTCGCGTTCATCGACCTCGCCGATGCCTTCCGCGAACTCGACGGCACGGTCGCGGTGCTGGTGTCCAATCCGCCCTACGTTCCCGATGCCGCCATCCCGCGTGACCCGGAGGTACGACACTGGGACCCTCCGAGCGCCCTCTATGGCGGAGCGGACGGCCTGGACGTCGTCCGAGTGCTCTCCGAGGTCGGTCTGCGCCTGCTGCGTTCCGGCGGAACGCTCGTGATCGAGCATGGCGAGTGGCAAGGAGCGCCCATCCGTGCGCTCCTGGATGCGGCCGGGTGGCGGGCCTGCGCCACACATCCCGACCTCACCCTCCGCGACCGCGCGACGACGGCCATCCGTCCCTGACCGCTCCCGTCGCTGAGCGCGTCGAGCCGCTCGAAACGTAGACTGGTGGGGATATGTCTGAGTTCTTCGACGCACGCGACGCCGAGCAGCTGCTTCCCGGGCTGCGCAAGGCGCGCCAGGCCATCGGTCGCGGCGAGCTCATCGTGATGCCGACCGACACGGTCTACGGCATCGCCGCAGACGCCTTCAGCGCGAGCGCGGTCGCCGCGCTCCTGGCCGCGAAGGGCCGCGGGAGGCAGTCGCCACCGCCCGTGCTCGTCGCCGGTCTGTCCACCATGCGCGCGCTCGTCGCAGAGGTCCCGGCCCCGGTCGAACGCCTCGTCGAGGAATTCTGGCCCGGCGGACTGACGATCGTGCTGCCGTCGCAGCCCTCGCTGTCGTGGGATCTGGGAGACACGCACGGCACCGTCGCGGTGCGCATGCCCGCCGATCGCATCGCGCTTGAGCTGTTGGAGGACTGCGGGCCGCTCGCGGTCTCCAGCGCCAACCTCACGGGCAAGGCCGCGGCCGTCGACGCGCACAACGCCTACAGCATGCTGCGTGACAGTGTCGCGGTGTATCTGGACGGCGGCCCCTCCACGCACGGCGTCGCTTCGACGATCGTGGACGCGACCGGACTGGTCGGGGCCGGCGATCGTCCCGTCCGGGTCCTGCGTGAGGGCGCCGTGTCGCGCGCGCGCCTGCGCGAGGTGCTCGGTGACCTGCTCGAACCCGATCCCGAACCGCTCGACGACGCCTCCGCGTCATGAGGTTCTATCTACTCACCGTCCTGCTGACGGGCGCGGCGACGCTCGCCTTCACGTGGGCGGTGTGGCGGATCGGCATGCGCTTCAAGCTCTATCCCGAGATCCGCGAGCGCGACGTGCACACCACACCCAAGCCGCGCGTCGGCGGCGTCGCGATGTTCCTCGGCGTGCTCGTCGCCTTCGCGCTGTCGTCGCAGATCCCGTACTTCTCCATCTTCTGGGCCGATCCCGCCGTGATCTGGTCGCTGCTGGGCGCCTCCGCACTGATCGTCGTCGTGGGCGTCGCCGATGACCTCTTCGACCTGGACTGGATGATCAAGCTCGGGGCGCAGTTCCTGGCCGCCGGCATCGTCGTCGGCTTCGGCGGCATCCAGATCTTCTTCATCCCGTTCGGCCAGCAGTTCGTCGTGTCGAGCTTCGCCAGCTTCGCGATGTCGGTCGTGGCGATCGTCATCGTGATGAACGCGGTCAACTTCATCGACGGCCTCGACGGTCTCGTCGCCGGCGTCGCGCTCATCTCCAACGCCGTCTTCTTCGTCTACTCGTATCTCGTCGCCCGCGATACCGGCGCGTCGAGTTACTCGAGCCTGGCATCGTTCATCGCCGTCGCGCTGATCGGCGTGTGCATCGGGTTCCTTCCCCTCAACTGGAATCCGTCGAAGCTGTTCATGGGCGACTCCGGAGCGCTGCTGCTCGGCCTTCTCATGGCGTCGTCGGCGATCGTATTCACGGGCAACCTGCCGCCGGCGCTGCTGGGCGACAACGACGTGTTCGGGCGTTCGCAGCTGCTCGGCGCGTTCATCCCGATCCTGCTGCCGGTCGTGGTGGTCCTCCTGCCGCTGCTCGACTTCGGGATGGCGATCGTGCGTCGCATGGCTCGCGGCAAGTCGCCGTTCTCGCCCGACCGCAAGCACCTGCACCACCGCATGCTCGACATGGGACACAGCGATCGTGATGCGGTGCTCATCTTCTACGCGTGGACCGCGGTCGTCTCGGTGGGCGTGCTGCTCATGTACATCGGCACGACCCAGGGGTGGCCGGGCGATTACACGGTCGGCGTGGTCTTCGTCCTCATCGGCGTCGCGGCCTGCCTCGTCGTCACCCTGCAGCCGTCCGTGCGTCCGCCCGCGTCACCGACCGGTGCCGCCACGTTGTCCGATCCGACCTCGAGGAATCCATGACCTCCCTCTCCAGCACCCCCGTCCTGCGCACCACACTGCTGTGGTCGGCCGCGGCCACGGCCGCGCTCGCGGTGGCCGGCGCGATCATCGGATTCGCCGTCGCCGGCGCCTCCGGGCTGTGGAGCGCGATCATCGCCATCGTCCTCGCCGCCGTGTTCCTCGGCTTCACCGCGGGGACCATACTGATCGCGAACCGGTGGTACGGCGACGCGCTCTACGTGCCGATCTTCTTCGGCGCCGTCATGGGCGGCTGGCTCCTGAAGTTCGTCGTCTTCCTGGTCGTGCTGTTCCTGCTGAGGGGGCAGCCGTGGCTCAACCCCGGAGTCTTCTTCGTGGCGCTGGTGGTCAGTGTGGTCGCCTCCCTCGTCATCGACGCGGTCGTCATGACACGGATGCGCATCCCCGCCGTCAGCGACGTGACGCTGCCCACCCTTGCGGAAATCGCCGACGAGGCGCGTCAGCCGGCACCGCCGGAGGAGGGGGATGCCGCGGGCGGTCCGTCGCACGCGGACGATAACGCCCCGCGGGGCTGATAGGCTGTCTCTGCGCCCGTTCGCGCTCCGCGAAACGCGTGCGCAGTGACGCTCACACCGACCATCGTCGCACCGGATCACTCCGGTGCCCCGAAGCTGGAGCCAGCGCTGTTTACCCAAGCTGCGACACTGATCGCCAAGACCGCCGAAGACGGCGGCTTCCACGGCCCGTCCATCGATGAGTTCTTCCCGGACGTCCTTTTCAGCGTCCTGGGTGTCCCGGTCACGCGGATCCACCTCATCCAGTTCATCGCGACGATCGGTCTCGTGCTCTTCCTGTGGCTCGGCACTCGCCGCATGCGCGTAGTTCCGGGCCGGTTCCAGAGCATCGCGGAGATGGGCCTCGACTTCGTGCGGGTCAACATCGCCGAAGACCTGCTTGGCAAGAAGGACGGCCAGCGATTCCTGCCGATCCTGACGACCATGTTCTTCATGATCCTGTTCTTCAACATCACAGGAATCATCCCGTTCATGAACCTGGCGGGCACGAGCATCATCGCCGTCCCGCTCATGCTGGCGGTCATCAGCTACGTCACGTTCATCTACGCCGGGATCAAGAAGAGCCCGAAGAACTTCTTCAAGAACGCACTGTTCCCCTCGGGCGTGCCCCCGTTCCTGTACATCATCGTCACGCCGCTCGAGTTCCTCTCGACGTTCATCATCCGACCCGTCACCCTGACGCTGCGACTGCTGATGAACATGATCGTCGGACACCTGATGCTCGTCCTGGTCTTCTCAGCGACGCAGTTCTTCCTCATCACCCTCGGTGGCTGGTGGTCGGCTCTGGGCGCGGTTCGCTCGCCTTCGGTC
>NZ_BADB01000254.1:0-3375 GCF_000333415.1 Microbacterium sp. B24
TCGATCCCCAGCGCATCCACACGCCGAACGGCGATCTGGCGACCATCGCGCACGCCGGCGACGACTACGAGCGGGCCATCGCCGACGCGGGCGGCATCGACCTGCAGATCCTCGGGATCGGCACCTCCGGTCACATCGGCTTCAACGAGCCCGGATCCTCCTTCGCGTCGCGGACGCGCGTGAAGACGCTCATCGAGCAGACCCGACGCGACAACGCCCGCTTCTTCGACTCGATCGACGACGTGCCGATGCACTGCATCACGCAGGGGCTCGGAACGATCCTGTCGGCCCGTCACCTGTTCCTCCTCGCCTTCGGCGAAGGCAAGGCCGCGGCCGTCGCGGGCGCCGTCGAAGGCCCCGTGACGTCGTCGCTGCCGGGGTCGGCGATCCAGCTGCACCCCCACGTGACCGTGGTGGTCGACGAGGCCGCGGCGTCGCGCCTGGAGCATGCCGACTACTATCGCTACGCCTACGCCAACAAGCCGGCCTGGCAGGGCCTCTGACGCGTTCGTCCGTCCCCTCCTGTCGCTTCGCCGCGCCGACAGCGACCTGACGGGACGGACGAGCCGGGGTAGGGTCGGGGCCATGACGGATGCCGAGGTCCGAAAGCCCGTTCCCGCATGGATCTGGGGCGGTGCGCTGCTGGCCGCCAGTGCGGTGGTGCCGACGGGGGTGCGGGCCGTGGCGCCGGGCGGTCTCGGGTCGGGTGTCGCGATCGTGGCCATCGTGCTGTTCGCGGCATCCCTTGTCGTCTTCGCCTTCGGGCTGCGCGGGCGGGGGTCGATCGTCGCACGCCGCCCGTCGGGCGTGGCCGCGCTGCTGGTGCTCGCGATCCTCCCCCCGCTCGTGGGCCTCGCGATCGCCGCCCTCTCGAACGAGCAGGACATCCCGCGCCTGCAGATCCTCTCGGCCGTGCACCTCGCCGTCACCGCCGCCGCGGCTCTCGTCGCCGTCGTCGCGATCGGCCGCGCCGCCGTGATCCCCCGACCGTGGCACTGGGCTCCCGCGTGGGGATTCGCGGCCATGGCGGTCACGTTCGCGCTGCCCCAGATCGCGGCGGTCTCCGCGTCGGGCACGGGTCTCGACGATCTGACGGGACTCTTCGTGCTCGGATCGCTCGTGGCCCTGGCGATGCCGCTGGCACTCGGCATCCTCGCGATGGTGCTGGGTGCGCGGGGCCTGACGGTCGCGAGCGCGCAGATCTATCCTCCGGCCGCCTGATCGCGCGGGCTCAGTCGGTGAAGACCTTGCCCGGATTCAGGATGCCGAGGGGGTCGAACACCCGGGTGATCTGGCGCTGCAGCCGCCACTGGTCCTCGCCGAGCTCGTCGACGAGCCAGCGACGTTTGAGGACGCCGACCCCGTGCTCGCCGGTGAGGGTGCCACCGAGCCGCAGGGCCGAGCGGAACAGCTCGTCGGCCGCGCGCCAGACGATCTCGGGCACCTCGTCGCCCTCGAAGACGAAGTTGGGGTGCAGGTTGCCGTCGCCCGCATGGCAGACGGTCGGGATCACGAGGCCGTAGGCGCGCTCGATGCGCGCGATCTCGTCGAACATCGCGGGCAGGGCGCTGCGGGGAACCGACACGTCCTCGATCAGCGTGGTTCCCATCGTCTCCATGGCGGGGTGCATCGAGCGGCGTATCGTCCACAGCAGCTCGGCCTCGGCGTCGTCCCGTGCGGCACGCACGGTGCCTCCGGCCGCCTCGAGGACGGCGCCGATCGCCTCGGCGTCTCCGGAGGCCGACGGCCCGTCGGTCTGCACGGTGAGCTGCGCCGCGCCGACCGGAGGAGCGGGCAGCTCGAGCAGGCGGTGCACGGCCGCGAGGCACGCGGCATCCATCAGCTCCATGATCGCGGGCTGCGCGCCCGAGGCGGTCACGGCGGCCGCGGCGGCGGCGCCGGCGCGGACATCGGGGAAGAGGGCCGTGAGGGTGCATGCCTGCCCCGGGACGAGGCGCCGCAGCTTCAGCGTCGCACCGACCACGACGCCCAGCGTGCCCTCCGAGCCGATGACCAGCGCCGTCAGATCGAGACCGGTCACGCCTTTGACGCTGCGGTGTCCGAGGTGCAGCAGTCGGCCGTCGGAGAGCACGAGGTCGACCCCGAGGACGGCGTCGCGGACGACACCGTACTTCGCGCACAGCAGGCCACCGGCGCCGGTGGCGATGTTGCCGCCGACCGTCGAGATGGCGCGACTGGCGGGGTCGGGCGCCCACCACAGACCGTGGGCGGCGAGGGCGTCGTTGAGGTCGGCGTTGAGGATGCCGGGCTCGACCACCGCCAGCAGGTCGTCGGCCCGCACCTCCAGGATCCGGTCCATTCCGCGCATCGACAGCACGATCTCGCCGGCACCGGCGTTCGCGCCGCCCGCGAGGCCCGTGCCCGCCCCGCGCACGACGACGGGCGTGCGCGTCGCCGTCGCGATGCGCATCGTCGCCTGGACGTCGGCGACGGATGCCGCGTGCACGATCGCCACTGGACGTCCCGCGGCCGCGTGGCCGGATTTGTCCGCGCGGGCGGCGTCGAGGGCGCCGGGATCCGTGTCGATGCGGTCGGCGAGCTCGGCGTTGAGCAGGTCGAGGACGGCGCTCATGATCGGGCGCGCCTCACGCGGCGAGTCGGCGTCGACCCGAGACCAGTCCGACGGTCACGGCGACCACCGCATACGCCAGGCCGATCCACGCGTTGCCGCTCGTCCACCAGACGATCGTCGCGGAGGCGTAGACGAGCAGTTCGACGAGCGCCCGCACGAACGGGTGCACGACGAACACGGCGCGCGGTGAGACGAACAGAGCCCAGAGCAGGATCGCGATCACCGGGGCACCGATGCCGGCCACGATGTTCCACGGGAACGGCCAGGCGGTGAAGCCCCAGACCGCCAGGGTGACGAAGGCGAACAGTTCGCAGAGGAAGGCGAGGACATCCACCGCATCCAGCGCAGGGCGCACGCCGGCCGGACGTGCGGCGGCACCGTCGGCCGATCGCGGGGCCTCGGGCGCGGCGGGACGGACGTGCGGCAGCTCGGACATTCCGCCAGTTTACGCGGCGGGGCTGTGGCTCACGTTGGCCGTCAGCCGACGAGGCGCCAGATGTCGGTAACGGTGGCCGGGCCCACGGCGGCGCCTGCCATGTACGCAATCGAGATCTTCGTGAACAAGAAGTCGAGGACGGTGCCCTCGATCGTGACCTCTGCGGTGCCTTCGGCGGACAGGGTGACCCGCGCTCGCTCAACGTCGCCGAACTTCACCGTCACCGTGCTGCCGGGTGCGCCGTTGATCGTCGTCGTTAGCGCGCCGAACAGGTCGTCGTCTGTCGAGATACTCGCCGGACCGAAGGCGGGTGACCCCTCGGGAAGGACCGGTGGGGTCCGGAGTC
>NZ_BADB01000253.1:0-4090 GCF_000333415.1 Microbacterium sp. B24
GAGCTCGGTCCCGGGGATCCTCTAGAGTCAGGACATCGTCCTCCGCGGCGCGGCCGTCATGGTCCTCTCCGGACAACTCGGGGTGTCCTGACCCCATCACCGCGGGGCACAGCGCCCCGACACCACCAAGAGAGACAAAGGAAGACACCATGAACAAGAAGCTCGGCGCCCTCGCGCTCCTCGGCGCTTCGGCTGTCGTTCTCGCCGGCTGCGCGGCCGGAGACACGGGCGGCAACGACGCCTCCGGCACTCCGGCGCCGGCCCAGCTGCGCGTGTGGCTGAACGGCACCGACACGCCGCAGGATGCCCGCGACTATCTCGTGAAGACCTTCGAAGCCCAGAACCCGGGCTCGACGCTCGTCATCGAGGAGCAGCAGTGGACGGGCCTGGTCGACAAGCTCACCACGAGCCTGTCGTCCAACGACACACCCGACATCGTCGAGATGGGCAACACCCAGTCGCCGGCGTTCACCTCGAGCGGGGCGCTGCTGGACATCTCCGACATCAAGGACGCCATCGGCGGCGACGACCTGCTGCCCGGCTTCGTGGAGGCGGGCTCGTGGGACGGCAAGCTCTACGCCGCGCCGTACTACTCCGGCGCCCGCATCGTGTTCTACAACACGGCCCAGTACGCCACCGCCGGCGTGCAGGTGCCCACGACCCTCGACGAGTACGTGGCCAACGGCGAGAAGCTCGCGCAGGCCCTTCCGGGGGTCTCGGGGGTCTACTTCCCGGGCAAGGACTGGTACAACGCGCTGCCCTTCATCTGGGAGAACGGCGGCGAGATCGCCGTGCAGAAGGACGGCAAGTGGGAGGCGCAGATGTCCAGCGATGCCTCGGTGAAGGGCATCGAGCAGGTGCAGCAGCTGATGACCAAGGCATCGCTCGCCCCGAAGGACGGCGATGAGACCGAGGCCTGGGTTCCGTTCCGCACCGAGAAGGCGGCCACCCTCTCGGCGCCCAGCTGGGCGTACTGGTCGATCGTCGCCGACGAGAACAAGGCCGACACGGCGCTCACCAAGACGGTCGGCTACTACGCGCTCCCGGGCAAGAGCGGCGGCGCCGCGCAGGTGTTCGCCGGCGGATCCAACATCGGCATCTCGGCGAAGTCGGCCCATCCCGAGCTCGCCAAGAGCGCGCTGGAGATCATGCTCAGCGACGACTACCAGACGCTGCTGGCCAAGGCCGGCCTCGTGCCCGCCAAGAAGGCCCTCGGCAGCCAGGTCGCCGCGGCTACTCCGGAGCTCGCGAAGATCATCTCGGATGCCGCTGCGAATGCGAAGCTGACGCCGGCCTCGCCGAAGTGGGCGGACGTGGAGGCGAAGGGCCTGCTGCAGGACTTCTTCGTCCAGGTCGCGGCCGGTGGTGACGTCAAGACGCTCGCCACGGCTCTCGACGAGCAGATCGATTCCATCCTCAACGGCTGAGTCCGTTCGACTCGTCTGCGTTTCGACTCGTCGCTGCGCTCCTCGCTCAACGACCGGCGGTGGTATCGCCTCCCCGGTCGTTGAGCGGGCGCCGCGAGTCGAGATGCCCCCGACACCCACGAAAGGAGAGCCGGCATGACCACCGCTCACGCGCCCGCGGCATCTCCGCGTCGGCGGCGCCGCGACCGCACGCCGCTGGTCCTGTTGCTGCCCGCCCTGGCGATGCTGCTGGTCTTCATCGGCTGGCCTCTGGTGCAGCTGATCGTCATGTCGTTCCAGAAGTACGGGCGCGAGCAGATCTTCGGCAAGCCGCCCACCTTCGTCTGGTTCGACAACTACGTGCGTGTGCTGACCGACTCCGAGTTCTGGGTCGTCCTGGCCCGCAGCTTCGGGCTGATGGTGGTCTGCGCCGCCGCGACGATGGTGCTCGGGGTCGCGATAGCCCTGATGATGAAGTCCCTCGGACGCGTGATGCGCACCGTCGTCTCGGTCGGGCTGCTGCTGGCGTGGGCGATGCCCGCGCTCACCGGCACCATCGTGTGGGGCTGGATCTTCGACACCTCCTACGGCCTCGTCAACTACGCGCTGACGCACATCACGGGGCAGAACTGGATCGGCCACAGCTGGCTGTCCGACCCCCTCAGCTTCTTCGGTGTCGCGGCGATCATCATCACCTGGGGCGCGATCCCGTTCGTCGCGTTCTCCACCTATGCCGGGCTCTCGCAGGTGCCTGACGAGGTGCTCGAGGCGGCATCCCTCGACGGCTCGGGCGCGTGGCAGCGGTTCCGCTTCATCGTCGTGCCCTACATCCGTTCGATCCTGGTCGTGCTGCTCATCCTGCAGGTGATCTGGGACCTCCGCGTGTTCGCCCAGATCTATGCGCTGCAGACCGTCGGCGGCATCCGCGCCGACACCAACACCATCGGCGTCTACATCTACAGCGTCTCGATGGCCACCGGCGACCTCGGTTCGGGAGGGGCGATCTCGGTGATCCTCGTCGTCGTGCTGCTCGCCATCTCCGCTTACTACATCCGCACCATGCTGACCTCGGAGGATGACTGATGAGCGCCCGCACGAGACGCGCCACCGGGCGTGTGCTTCTCAACCTCGCCGCCGTCGTCGTCTTCGTCTGCTCGGTCTTCCCGGTCTACTGGATGGTCAATACCTCCTTCCTGCCCGGCTCGGCCGTCAAGAGCGAGACGCCGCACTTCTGGCCCGACCAGTTCACGCTGCAGAGCTTCCGCGCGGCCTGGGACGGCGGGTTCATGCCGGCGCTGTGGATCTCGCTGGCCGTCACCGTGCTCACCGTCGCCGCGGCCCTGGTCTTCGCCTTCCTCGCCGCCATCGCCATCTCGCGGTACCGCTTCCGTTCCCGCAAGAGCTTCATCGTCGCGATCCTCGTGATCCAGATGATCCCGGCCGAGGCGATGATCATCTCGACCTTCCGCGTGCTCGACGGCTGGCACCTGCTGAACACCGTGATCGGACTGTCGGCGGTGTACATCGCCATGGTGCTGCCCTTCACGATCTGGACGCTGCGCGGTTTCGTCGGCGGCATCCCCGCCGATCTCGAGGAGGCGGCCATGATCGACGGGTGCAGCAGGGGACAGGCCTTCTGGCGTGTGACCTTCCCGCTGCTCGCGCCGGGACTGGTCTCCACCGGGATCTTCGCGTTCATCCAAGCGTGGAACGAGTTCATCTTCGCCCTCGTGATCATGACCCGTCCCGAGGCCCAGACGCTGCCCATCTGGCTGCGCAGCTTCGTCCAGGCGACGAAGGCGACCGACTGGGCCGTCGTCATGGCCGGCTCGACCCTCATGGCGATTCCGGTGATCGTCTTCTTCCTGATCGTGCAGGGCAAGATGACCAGCGGCCTCGTGTCGGGAGCGGTGAAGGGCTGATGCGTCTCGGATTCGACGTCGGGGGCACCAAGACCGACGCCGTGGTCGTCGCGCCCTCCGACCGGGGCGGCGCCGACGCGGCGCACCAGCGGATCCTCGCCCGCGTGCGCCGGGCGACCGGGTGGGGTCCGGATGCCGTGCTCACGACGATCCTCGACGCCGTGGACGAGCTGGCGGCCGCCGTCGGCGTGCACCCCTCGGCCTTCACCTCGCTCGGCGTCGGGATGCCGGGGCAGGTCGCTCCGGGAGGCGCGGTCGTCGCTCATGCGGTGAACCTCGGCATCGACGAGCTCGATCTGGCCCTCGCACTCGGGCCGCGCCTGGGCATTCCGGTGCGTGCCGAGAACGACGTGAAGGCTGCCGCCGTCGGTGCCGCCGCCCTGCGTGGCGCGGACGCGCTGCCGTCGATGGCGTATCTCAACCTCGGCACCGGCATCGCCGCCGGGTTCGTGCACCGCGGCCGACTCTGGCGGGGCGCCCGGGGCGCCGCGGGAGAGGTCGGACACATCTCGGTCGACCCGGCGGGACCCGTCTGCCGCTGCGGGCAGCGCGGTTGCATCGAAGCCTTCAGCGGCGGTGCGGCCGTCGCCGAGCGATGGGGCCGGAGCGCGGCGCTGCCCGTGCGCGACGTGTTCGACGCCGCCGACGCCGGCGATCCGCTCGCGGTGGAGCTGCGCCGCGGGCTCGCATACGGCGTCGCGTCGGCGGTCCGGGTGATCGTGCTGTCCACCGATGTCAATGTCCTCGTGCTGGGGGGAGGCG
>NZ_BADB01000252.1:0-1903 GCF_000333415.1 Microbacterium sp. B24
GGACCTGCGCGGGGGGAACGGCGGCGTCGTCGATCGTCTCGATCGGGCCGTCGAGCACGGCGGTCGCGGCGGTCGGGGGGCTCGCGGAGGAGGCATCGGGCGAACCCTCTGCCTCTCGTCCCGTTGCAGGATCGGTCACCTAAACACCCCCGTGTTCTGCGCGGCCGCGCCCTCCCATGGTACGGGATGCACCTCGTTCGCCGTCAGAGGCCTCCATCGGGGTGCGCCCGCGCTCCTGTCGAGGATCAGGAAGCGGGACAGGCGGCGGCGAACGCGCTCAGTGCCGACTGTATCTGCGCGGCAGCGCTCTGCAGCGACTCGAGGCGCGAGAGGTCGCCGCCCGCGATGGCGGACAGGTCGGCGGATGCCGACGTGAACCTCGATCGCAGCGGCGGCAGCAGATCGGCGATGCTGCGGTTGCCCACCGCTCGCGCGGCGTCGTCGAGGCGGGCGGCAACCTCGGTGAACGCGCTGACTGCCGCCGACGGGTCGCCGGCGTCGAGGCGCTGCACCTGGTCGGCGGCGTCCTGGACGCTGGCGCGCACCGTCTCGCACGCCTGGCTCGTCGTCTGCGTATCGCCGCCCGAGGGAGTGGGGCCCGCCCCGCCGTCTGGTGCGCACCCGACGAGGCCGGCCATCGCGGTGACGGTCAGCAAGATCGCGGCGATGCGGCCGATCCGTGTCGTGGCGGTCAACAAGCTCTCTCCTCCGGTCGGGGCTCGCGCAATGTAACAGTTTTGTAAATCGTCCTTCCGAATCCGCGCCGACGCTTGCAGATGCGGCTTTCGTAAGGTCTACTAACAAACATGTCCGGATCTGATCTCCCGCGTGGCGCCGTCGATGCGGCACCGCCGGCCCGCTCCGTCGTGCCGGGCCGCGCGTTGCGCCATGCGGCGAAGGTGCTGCCGGAGCATGCGCGGGCGCACAATCGCGCCCTCGTGCTGCAGACCCTCTTCCACCAGGGTGCCATGAGTCGTGCGGACCTTTCCCGTGAGACCGGTCTGACGCGGGTGACGATCTCCGATCTGGTGGCCGAACTCATCGACGACGGCTATGTCGCCGAGCGCGGGATGCGCGAGGTGACGGGGCCCGGAAAGCCCGCGATCCTCGTCGACCTCGATCGGGAGGGCCACCGCATCGTCGGGCTGGACCTCTCGGGCACCGACCGATTCCTCGGCGCGATCCTCACGCTCGACGGAGAGATCGTCGCGCGTCGGGACATGACGGTACCGGCGGACCCCGCCGACATCCTCGGCGCCGTCATGGAGCTCGCGCGTGGCCTCGTGGCCGACGCGCACGCGCCGGTCCTCGGCGTCGGCGTCGGCAGCCCCGGCATCGTGGACGATCGCGGCGTCGTTCTCACGGCGCCGAACTTCGGATGGCAGGGCGTCGACCTGGAAGGCGCTCTGCGTGCCGACCTGGGGCTGCCGGTGCTCGTCGCCAACGACGCCAATGCGGCCGTGCTGGCGGAGTACACCTTCGGCGGAGCCGCCGACGACGTGCTGCTGGTCCGCGTGGGCCGGGGCGTCGGGTCAGGCCTGCTCGCGGGTGGTCAGCCCATGGCCGGCAGTCGGTTCGCCGCCGGAGAGATCGGTCACGTCACCGTCGGCACGGACGGCGGCCCGCGATGCGTGTGCGGAAAGGTCGGCTGCCTCGAGGCGTGGCTGTCGGTTCCGGCGCTGGAGGCGCGCGTGGCCGAACCCGGCGCCGACCGCGACGCGGTGCTGCGCGATGCCGGGGCTCGTCTCGGCATCGCCCTCGCCCCGATCGTGGGCGTCCTCGATCTGTCGGAGATCGTCCTCTCCGGCCGGCCCGATCTTCTCGACGGAACTCTCGCGACCGCGACCGTCGAGACCCTGCGCGCCCGGACGCTCGGACTCTAGAGGATCCCCGGGACCGAGCT
>NZ_BADB01000251.1:0-3618 GCF_000333415.1 Microbacterium sp. B24
GCGCGCCGCAGCACTCGAGGTCGTCACCGATGTCGGCGTCGATCTCCTTCTTCTCGGCGACCGCGGCGACATCGGCCCGGTACTCCGGCCGAGCCTGGTTCTTGACGTGCGTGACGACCTTCTCGATCTCGCTCTCCGCCACCCACGCGCCTTGAACGCGCAGCGCTTTGGACGCACCCATCGGCAGGAAGAGACCGTCGCCCTGCCCGATGAGTCGGTCGGCACCGGGCTGGTCGAGGATGACGCGCGAATCGGTGACGCTCGTGACGGCGAACGCCAGGCGCGAGGGCACGTTCGCCTTGATCAGACCCGTGACCACGTCGACGGAGGGCCGCTGCGTCGCGAGCACGAGGTGGATGCCGCTGGCGCGGGCGAGCTGGGTGATCCGCACGATCGAGTCCTCGACGTCGCGCGGGGCGACCATCATGAGGTCGGCGAGCTCGTCCACGACCACGAGCAGATAGGGGTAGGGCTTGAGCACGCGCTCACTGCCGACGGGGAGGTTGATCTCCCCCGCGACCACCGCGCGATTGAAGTCGTCGATGTGGCGGAAGCCGAACGACGCGAGGTCGTCGTACCGCATGTCCATCTCCTTCACGACCCACTGCAGCGCCTCCGCGGCCTTCTTCGGGTTCGTGATGATGGGCGTGATCAGGTGCGGGACGCCGGCATAGCTCGTGAGCTCGACGCGCTTGGGGTCGATGAGCACCATGCGCACCTCGGAGGGCTTGGCGCGCATCAGCAGGCTCGTGATCATCGAGTTCACGAAACTCGACTTGCCCGAGCCGGTGGAACCGGCCACGAGCAGGTGGGGCATCTTGGCCAGGTTCGCGACGACGTAGCCGCCGCCGACGTCCTTGCCGACGCCGATCGTCATCGGATGCGTCTGACTGGTCGCCGCCTGCGAGCGCAGCACGTCGCCCAGGGTGACGATCTCACGGTCGGTGTTGGGGATCTCGACACCGATGGCGCTCTTGCCGGGGATGGGCGCGAGGATGCGCACCTCGTTCGACGCGACGGCGTACGCGATGTTGTTGGTGAGCGCGGTGATGCGCTCGACCTTGACGCCGGGGCCGAGCGAGATCTCGTACTGGGTCACCGTCGGCCCGCGCGAGAAGCCCGTGACGCGCGCATCGACACCGAACTGCTCGAAGACGCCTCTGATGGCCGCGACCACGCGGTCGTTCGCCTCCGATCGCGCCTTCGGCGGGTCGCCTTGGGCCAGTGCGGCGACCGAGGGAAGCCGATAGGGCGCCTGCGGCGGCTGTCCGTCGTGGTCGTCCCCCAGGGCGGAGATACCCGGGAGGATCCCGTCGTCGAGGATGATCTCGCCGCTGTCCTCGCGGATGCCGGTGTCGGCACGACGGGCGGCCTTCTTCGCGTGGGCGATCACCGCCGGATCGATGATCTCGGTCGGCGCCTCCGGCAGCGGGGGCACCGGAGGAACGGCCGCCGGCATCGCGACGGCCTGCTCGAAGCCGCCGTCGCCGCTGGTGTCCAGGAGCGCCGTCAGGTCATCGGAGCCCAGGTGGCCGTCGACGTCCTCCTCCCGGCCGGACTTGTTGCGGCGCCACCACGGCAGGTCCTTCTCCGCGGCATCGTCCGTCTCGCCGAAGGCGACCGTGGGTGCGTCGGCCGCGGGCGCGTCGGGGCGCTCGGCGCCGAACATCCACGCGTACAGGTCTCCGAGACGGCGGCCGATGCGGTTGGGCGGGGTCTTGGTGAGGATGAGAATGCTCAGCAGTGTCAGCGCACCCAGGAGGATGTAGGCGCCGATCGGCGTGAGCAGCGACAGCGGCTCGCCGATGGTCCACCCGAACAGACCGCCTGCGGCGCTGAGCGCCGGCATGCCCTGCGACGGCTGCGGCCGACCGCCCGCAACATGGCAGAAGCCGGCGATCGAGAGCACGAACAGTCCGAAGCCGATGCCGATGCGCCCGTTGTCGTGGATGGACGGCGGGTGCCGGAACAGCCAACCCGCCAGCACCAGCAGGAGCACGGGCATGATGAAGGCGACGCGGCCGACGAACAGCCCCACGGTGTAGGCGCTGATCTGCGTCGCGGCGTCGTTGCCGATGAAGAACCACTCGTTGACGGCGCCGAGCGCGGCCAGCACGACGAGCAGGAACGGGAAGCCGTCGCGGCGCTGGTCCTTCTCGAGCGTCTCGAGGCCGAAAGCGCGGAACATGCCGCCGACGGCGTGCGCGACGCCGAGCCAGGCGCGGACGGCGAGCGGCGGGCGGTCGGTGTCGTCGACGTACTTCGTGGGAGCCGGCGCGGGCTTGCGGGCACGGGTCGATGAGCCCTTCGCGGACGCGCGGGCGTTCGTGGGCGTGCTCGTGGATCGTGCCATTACTCCACGGTAGGCGCACAGGTCCCCGGATCCGCGGATTGACGCGGCCCGAGGCGGGCCCGGCATCCGCCGCGCCTGGTCAACGCAGGCGCTTGACCATGGTGTCGCGGCCATGACCGGCCTGCGTGACGGCGAAGCCCTCACTGCGGTAGAGCGTCTGGGCGTAGTTGCCCCGTTCCACCGACAGGCTGATGCGAGCGTATCCCTGTGCGCGCGCGTGCTCGCAGAGCCGCTGCAGGAGGGCACGCCCCACCCCGTGAGCCCGCCAGATGGGCCGCACCCCGATGATGAGCTCCGGCACGCCCGTGCCGATGTACCCGAAGCCGGGATCGGTGCGCGGCAGCATCCGGTACCACGCGGCACCGACCGGACTGTCCTGCGCGTCGATCGCGACGAAGCCGGCGTCGCCGGGACGCATCCACCCCGAGATGTAGCGATTGTGATCGGGGTGCGTCAGCACCTCGTGCCGCGGCCGCGCGCCCCCTTGCCGCCAGTTCGCCGCCTCGACGACCATGTCTCCGAGGAACGCGCCATCGGCCTGTGTCGCGGGGCGCACACGAAAGCTGACGGGCATGGAGCCGATCGTAGCGCTGCGCCGCGACTGCTCAGGCTTCGATGACGAGGGGGACGATCATCGGGCGACGACGCAGCCGCTGGTTCACCCACCGACCGATCGTGCGGCGCACGACCTGCGACAGCGCGTGGGTGTCGCGGACGCCCGATTGAGCCGCCTCCGTGAGGGCCGCGGCGATCTTGGGCTTGACGTCGTCGAACACCTTGTCGTCCTCGGCGAACCCTCGTGCGTGGATTTCGGGGCCGGTGATGATCCGCCCCGTCGTGGCATCGACGACGACGATCACCGAGATGAAGCCCTCCTCGCCGAGGATCCGGCGATCCTTGAGGTCGGCGTCGGTGATCTCGCCCACTGTCGATCCGTCGACGTAGACGAAGCCGAGATCGAGCTGGCCGACGACGCGGGCAACGCCGTCCTTGAGGTCGACGACGGTGCCGTTCTCGGCGATGATCGTGTTCTCCGCGGGGATGCCGGTGTCCTGCGCGAGCTTGGCGTTGGCGATGAGGTGACGGTACTCGCCGTGCACCGGCATGACGTTGCGTGGCTGGAGGATGTTGTAGCAGTACAGCAGCTCGCCCGCCGCCGCGTGACCCGAGACGTGCACCTTGGCATTGCCCTTGTGCACCACGTTGGCTCCCAGCTTGGTGAGCCCGTCGATCACGCGATAGACCGCGTTCTCGTTGCCCGGGAT
>NZ_BADB01000250.1:0-3842 GCF_000333415.1 Microbacterium sp. B24
GAGCTCGGTCCCGGGGATCCTCTAGAGTCGCCGCGTTCGTGCAGGCGGCACCCGAGCTCGATGCCGCGACGCTTCGCCTCGCGAAGGAGCACGGCTTCAGCGACGCCCAGCTCGCGCAGCTGCGCGGTGTCAGTGAGGCCGAGATCCGCGGCGTGCGTTACGGCCTCGGCATCCGTCCGGTCTACAAGACGGTCGACACCTGCGCGGGGGAGTTCCCGGCGCTCACGCCGTACCACTACTCCAGCTACGACCACGAGACCGAGGTCACGCCCAGCGAGCGCACGAAGGTCGTCATCATCGGATCGGGCCCGAACCGCATCGGCCAGGGCGTCGAGTTCGACTACTCGTGCGTGCACGCCTCGTTCGCCCTGTCGGATGCCGGCTACGAGACGATCATGGTCAACTGCAATCCCGAGACCGTCTCGACCGACTACGACACGAGCGACCGGCTCTACTTCGAGCCGCTGACGCTCGAGGACGTGCTCGAGGTGCTGCACGCCGAGGCCCAGTCCGGAACGATCCTGGGCGTCGTGTGCCAGCTCGGCGGCCAGACACCGCTGGGACTGGCGAAGGGCATCGAGGAGGCCGGGTACACGATCCTCGGCACCTCGCCGGCCGCGATCGACATCGCGGAGGAGCGGGAGCTGTTCTCCCAGCTGCTCGACCGCGCCGGTCTGGTCGCCCCGCGCCACGACACCGCGATCGACGAGGCCGGCGCCGTCGCGATCGCCGAGGAGATCGGCTACCCCGTGCTCGTGCGCCCCAGCTTCGTGCTCGGCGGTCGCGGCATGGAGATCGTCTACGACACCGAGAGCCTGCGCGACTACTTCGTCCGCACCGCCGGTGAGGTCGTCATCGAGGAGGGCAAACCGCTGCTGGTCGACCGCTTCCTCGACGACGCGATCGAGCTCGATGTCGATGCGCTCTACGACGGCCACGAACTCTACATCGGTGGCGTCATGGAGCATCTCGAGGAAGCCGGCATCCACTCCGGCGACTCGTCGTGCACCCTGCCGCCCATCTCGCTCGGCCGCACCGAGATCGACCGCGTCCGCGCGGCGACCCATGCGATCGCCGAAGGTGTCGGTGTCCGCGGACTGCTGAACGTGCAGTTCGCCGTCTCCGCCGGTGTCCTGTATGTCATCGAGGCGAACCCGCGGGCCTCGCGCACCGTGCCGTTCGTCTCCAAGGCGCTCGGCATTCCGCTCGCCAAGGCCGCCTCCCGCATCATGGCCGGCGCCACCGTGGCCGAGTTGAAGGCCGAAGGACTGCTTCCCCTCGAGGACGGCTCGCGGGTTCCGCTGGATGCGCCGGTCGCCGTCAAGGAGGCCGTGCTGCCGTTCAAGCGCTTCCGGACCGCCGACGGCCACACGGTCGACTCGGTCCTGGGCCCGGAGATGCGCTCCACCGGGGAGGTCATGGGCATCGACCGCGACTTCCCGACCGCGTTCGCGAAGAGTCAGGCCGCGGCCTACGGCGGCATGCCGACGTCGGGAACCGTCTTCCTCTCGGTCGCCGACGACGACAAGCGCGCCGTCATCCTGCCGGCGCACCGCCTGCAGGAGCTCGGCTTCCGCCTCATCGCGACCGAGGGCACCGCCGAGATCCTGGCTCGCAACGGCATCCGTGTCGGCGTGGTGGGCAAGTACTCCGAAACGCAGGAGTCGGGTGAACGCAACGTCGTCGATCTCATCAACGCCGGAGAGATCGACATCGTCGTGAACACGCCCTCCGGAGGCATCGCCCGCGCCGACGGATATGAGATCCGGGCAGCGGCGGTGGCGGCGGACAAAGCCCTGTTCACCACGATGGCCGTCCTCGGCGCCGCCGTCAGCGCGCTGCCGGTGCTGCGTGAGGGCTTCGCGGTGCGCAGCCTCCAGGAGTACGCCCGCGACCGGTCCGACGCCCTGGCCGCCGCCGAGCAGCGGGCGGCCGTGTGAGCTCGTCCGGTTCGCGACGTCCGTTCGGTTCTCGACTTCGGGAAGCCGTCGCCGCGCGCGGACGCCTGTGTGTCGGCATCGACCCCCACGAAGCGCTCCTGCGCGAGTGGGGACTCGGTGTCGACGCCGCCGGCGTCCGCGAGTTCGGACTGCGGACGGTGGATGCCGCGGCATCCACCGTCGCCGTCGTCAAGCCTCAGGTCTCGTTCTTCGAACGGTTCGGATCGGCCGGCTACGCCGCCCTCGAGGAGGTGATGGCGGCGGCCCGCGCCGCGGGTCTGCTCGTGATCGCCGACGCCAAGCGGGGCGACATCGGCACGACCATGGACGCCTACGCGGCCGCCTGGCTCACACCGGGTTCGGCGCTCGAGGCCGATGCGCTCACCGTCAGCCCGTACCTGGGGGTGGGTGCGCTGTCCACCACGTTCTCGTACGCGCTCGCGCACCAGAAGGGGGTGTTCGTGCTCGCCGCCACCAGCAATCCCGAGGCCTCGGCACTGCAGAGCGCCCTTCGTGGCACGCAGACCGTGGCCGCCACCGTGGCCGCCGAGGTCGTCGCCGCCGATGCGACCGGCGCCGGCGAGTGGGCATCGCTCGGTCTCGTCGTCGGCGCGACGGTGGATCTTGCCGCGCGCGGGCTCGGCGCGTTCGAGCGGCCGGTGCCGGTCCTCGCGCCGGGGTTCGGCGCGCAGGGCGCCGAGCCGGCCGACCTCCCGACCATCTTCGGCGATCTCGCCGAAGCGGTCATCGCGAGCGAGAGCCGCAGCATCCTCTCGGCCGGTCCGAAGGACCTCGCCGCACGCATCGCCGAGCGTGCAGACCTGTACCGTGGAGGATCCCATGGCTGATTCCCGCACTCCTCCCGAGGTCGACCGCGTCGCGGCATCCCGTCGCGCGGTCGCCGCCCGACGCGAGCGCGCCGCACTCAAGCACGATGTGGCGATGCGGGTCATCACGCCGCAGGAGCTGCTGCAGCGCGCGCTCGACGCTCCTGACGCACCCGCGGGCGCGATGCGGATCACGGAGTTCCTGACGGCGCTGCCGGCGATCGGCGAGGGCAAGCGCGACCGTGTGCTGGCCGAGCTGGAGATCGCGCCCGTCAAGCGGCTCGGGGGACTCGGCACGCGCCAGCGCGCAGCGCTCACGGCGTGGCTCGACGGCCGGTTCCCTCCCCTCCAGCCCCGCAGCGGCCGCAGCCGGCTCATCGTGCTGGCCGGCCCGACCGCCGTGGGCAAGGGCACCGTCGCCGCCTACATCAAGGACCATCACCCCGAGATCCTGCTGTCGGTGTCGGCGACCACGCGCGCACCGCGCCCGGGAGAGGTCGACGGTGAGCACTACTTCTTCGTGGACGATGACGGTTTCGACGCCCTCATCGCCGACGACGCCCTCCTCGAGCACGCGACGGTCCACAACGCGTTCCGTTACGGCACGCCGCGCGCGCCCATCGAGAAGGCGCTGGCGGAGGGGCGCACGGTGCTCCTGGAGATCGACCTGCAGGGTGCCCGCCAGGTGCGCGCTGCCGCTCCCGATGCCACCCTCGTGTTCCTGACGCCGCCGAGCTGGGACGAGCTGGTCAACCGTCTCGTCGGGCGCGGCACGGAAGGTCCGGAGGAGCGGGCGCGCCGCCTGAAGACGGCGAAGGTCGAGCTGGCCGCGCAAGGCGAGTTCGATTACCGCGTCGTCAACGACGACGTCGCCCGCGCCGCCGCCGAGATCGCCGCCCTCGCCCGCTGAGTCGGCGGGTTCATCCGTCCGCAGCCGCCGCCTCGACCACCCCGAAGCGGCGTGTCGGGACGGATGAACGGCATTCAGCAACGGCGAACGTCGATGAGCTCGGCGCGGACGCGGCGCTGATAGAATGAACGGACTCTAGAGGATCCCCGGGACCGAGCTCGAATC
>NZ_BADB01000249.1:0-1076 GCF_000333415.1 Microbacterium sp. B24
GCGACGGTCCGAACCCTGCGGCGGACGCGAGGTGCGAGCCGGAACACGCGACGTCCGGTCGCCATCACGCTTCACGTACGGCTTACGCTCACCATCGCGCGCCGCGTAGGGCTTACGCTCACCATCACGCTTCACGTACGGCTTACGCTCACCATCGCGCGCCGCGTACGGCTTACGCTCACCATCACGCGCCGCGTACGGCTTACGCTCACCATCACGCGCCGCGTACGGCTTACGCTCACCATCACGCTTCACGTACGGCTTACGCTCACCATCACGCGCCGCGTACGGCTTACGCTCACCATCACGGGCAGCGTACGGCTTACGCTCACCATCACGCTTGACGTACGGCTTACGCTCACCATCACGCTTGACGTACGGCTTACGCTCACCATCGCGCTGGCGCTGGTTGTCGGAGCGGGCCGCGCCCCGTGACGACCCAGCACGGTCGGTAAACCTCCGGCGGCGCTCGGGCGTCGCATCCGGGTTCTCGGGATCGCGATCCTGTGCCATCGAAGGAGTTCCTTTCAGTCGTGTTAACGGGAAATGGCCACCCAGCGTTGGGTGGCCATTTCCTGAAAAGAAGTCCGGCGGTGTCCTACTCTCCCACAGGGTCCCCCCTGCAGTACCATCGGCGCTGTGAGGCTTAGCTTCCGGGTTCGGAATGTGACCGGGCGTTTCCCTCACGCTATGGCCGCCGAAACACTATTGATGTTTCATCAAGCACACAACGATCAAAAATGATGTTTGTGTGTGTTCTCGACCGTACATCGAGAACCACTCAGTGGACGCAAGCACCAAAACGGTGTGTTATCAAGTCATCGGCTTATTAGTACCGGTCAGCTTCACGTGTTGCCACGCTTCCACATCCGGCCTATCAACCCAGTAGTCTGGCTGGGAGCCTCTCACCCGAAGGTATGGAAATCTCATCTTGAGGCCGGCTTCCCGCTTAGATGCTTTCAGCGGTTATCCATCCCGAACGTAGCTAACCAGCGGTGCTCCTGGCGGAACAACTGGCACACCAGAGGTTCGTCCAACCCGGTCCTCTCGTACTAGGGTCAGATCCTCTCAAATTT
>NZ_BADB01000248.1:0-2257 GCF_000333415.1 Microbacterium sp. B24
GATCAACCCGTACATCGCACAGCGCTCGCCGCTGTTCGGCGAGGCGGCGGATCCGGGGTACCTCGTGCGGCGCGCTGACGGCTCCATCTGGCAATGGGATCTGTGGCAGGCGGGGATGGGTCTGGTCGACTTCACGAATCCCGACGCGACGGCGTGGTACCAGGAGAAGCTGCGCGGGCTGACCGCCCAGGGCGTCGACTGCTTCAAGACCGACTTCGGCGAACGCATCCCCACCGACGTCGTGTGGGCCGACGGCAGCGACCCGCAGCGCATGCACAACCTCTACACGGAGCTGTACAACCGCGCCGTCCATGACGTTCTGGTCACGGACCGCGGCGAGGGCGACGCCGTGCTGTTCGCCCGGTCGGCGACCGCGGGCGGACAGAGCATGCCGGTGCACTGGGGCGGCGATTCGACCTCGACCTTCACCTCGATGGCCGAGACACTGCGCGGCGGCCTGTCCCTCGCCATGAGCGGGTTCGCCTACTGGAGCCACGACATCGGCGGCTTCGAGGGCACTCCGGATGCCGCGGTGTTCAAGCGCTGGACGGCATTCGGGCTGCTCAGTTCGCACTCCCGCTTCCACGGGTCGGACTCCTACCGCGTGCCCTGGGCCTTCGACGAGGAGGCGGTGGAGGTGACCCGCCGCTTCACGCACCTGAAGATGAGACTCATGCCCTATCTGCATCAGCTCGGCGTCGATGCCGCGCGCACCGGCATCCCCCTGCTGCGTCCGATGGCCCTGGAGTTCCCGGACGACCCGGCCGTCGCCTACCTGGATCGGCAGTACATGCTCGGCCCGTCGCTGCTGGTCGCGCCGGTGATGTCCGCGAGCGGAGAGGCGGAGTTCTACCTGCCGGACGGAGAGTGGACGTCGCTGCTGAGCGGCGAGCACGTCGAGGGCGGACGGTGGCGTCGTGAGACGCACGGGTTCGACACACTTCCGCTGTACGTGCGCCCCGGCGCGGTGCTGCCGTGGGGCGCACGCCACGACCGTCCCGACTACGACTACCTCGAGGGCCTCGAGCTGCGGGTGTTCCCCGGCGGCTCCGGCACCCGTGAGGTGGTCGTGACGACGCCGGACGGGCGCAGCGAGGTCTTCGGGATCGATCTCGACACGCCGTCCGACTGACCGCTGCCGAAGCGCGCGCGGCCACCGTCGCCTCACCGGATGCGGAGATGAGCAACGGATGCGGATGCCGCGCGCTGCGGCATCCGCATCCGTTCACACCCTCCGCGTCTGTTCATGAGACGCAGGCTCCTCCCCTGCGGCGGGTGCGGGCGAGTTGTCCCCACTCCAGAGGGGTGCCCGGCCTCGGCGGCGCGGGCGGACGCAGACTCGACGTGTGGGGATCCGGGAGTTGGTGGAGGCGGGTGGCGGCATCGTGCATCGGCAGGCGGTACTCGATGTCGGCATCCGCCCCGCCACGTTGCGGGCGGCGATCTCGGCCGGGGAGGTCCGCCGCGTGCGCCGCTACTGGGTCGCGACGTCCGCGGCCCCGGACGCGTTGGTGCACGCCGCCGAGGTGAGCGCGCGGCTGGCCTGCGCCTCCGCGGCGCAGCACCGGGGATGGTGGATGCCGCCGGGCACGACCGGTCGACCGCATCTGCACGTCCGCGCTCACGCGCATCGGCCGCCGCCGAGCGGTGACATCGCCCCGCCGGTCTTCCACTGGGATGCACCGATGGTGCCGGCGCACCCGCACGCCCTCGTCGAGTCGGTCCCCGATGCCCTCGCGCACATCGCCGGATGCCTGTCGTACGAGGACGCGCTGGTCGTGTGGGAGTCGGCGGTGCGACTCGAGCGGCTGCCGCTGGCGATGCTGCAGCGCTACCGCTGGAAGACGCCCGCCGCGCGGCGGCTGGTCGGCGACCTCGCGGGCCTCAGCGACTCGGGCATCGAGACGCTGTTCGTCTCGCGGATCCGCGCGTTCGGGCTGCCCGTGCGCCAACAGGTGCTGCTGCTCGGACACCGCGTCGACGGCCTCATCGGAGACCGTCTCGTCACGCAGCTCGACGGCTACGCCTTCCACTCCGCTGCCGCCGACCGCGGCCGCGACCTGCACCACGATCGGGAACTGATCGCCCACGGCTACACGGTGCTCCGGTTCACGTACGCCGAGGTCGTGCACCAGTGGCCGCGCGTCGAGGCGGCGATCCTCCGCGCGATCGCGCAGTGCCTCCACCTCGCGCGCTGACGCAGCCGCGCCCCTTCCAGCCCAGCCCGCACCAGCCCGCACCAGAATCGGAGCACGTC
>NZ_BADB01000247.1:0-1600 GCF_000333415.1 Microbacterium sp. B24
ATCCGCACCGCCCGACCGGCATTCATCTCCTCGCCCCCGTCTACCGCGACGCAGGGTCGGTGACCGCCCCTCCCTCGGTGTGAACCCTCCGACCGGAAGCCCTTCCGTTCGCTCATCATCGAAGCGCTTCGATAGCCACCTCACCGCATCACACGCAACTGAAGATCGCAACTGAACACCGCAATCACAGACCGGGCCGATGACGGCCCACCGAAAGGAGTGCCGACGATGGCACGAATCACCGGGCGGGCGCGGGTCCTGACCGCCGCCGCCGTTCTCACCGCCGCCGCACTGGGCGTCAGCGCCTGCTCGTCGTCCGGCGACACCGGCGGTGGCAGCACCGACGGGGCCGGCCAGACCCTGAAGCTCTGGCACTACGAAGGCGCCGACAGCGCGATGGGCAAGGCGTGGGCCGAGGCCATCAACGTCTTCGAGAAGGAGACCGGAGCGAAGGTCGAGTTCGAGGAGAAGTCGTTCGAACAGATCCAGAAGACGGCGAGCCAAGTGCTCGACACCGACGCCGCCCCCGACGTCATGGAGTTCAACAAGGGCAACGCGACCGCGGGCTTCCTCGCCTCGACCGGGCTGATCAGCGATATCTCCGACGCCGTCGCACAGTACGGCTGGGCCGACAAGCTCGCACCGTCGCTGCAGACCACCGCGAAGTACACCGACAAGGGCGTCATGGGCGGCGACACCTGGTACGGCGTGCCGAACTACGGAGAGTTCGTCGGCGTCTATTACAACAAGGACGCGTTCGCTGCGGCGGGCCTGCAGATTCCGACCACCTACGACGAGTTCATCAAGGTGCTCGACGCGTTCGTGGCGAAGGGCATCACGCCGCTCGCGGAAGCAGGTGCGGAGTACCCGCTCGGTCAGCTCTGGTACCAGCTGTCGCTGACCAAGGGCAGCCGGGATTGGGTCAACGACTACCAGCTCTACAAGAACCCGGTCGACTGGCAGGGCGCCGAGACGAGCTACGCCAGCGAGACCCTGAAGGACTACGTCGCCAAGGGCTACATCGCCAAGGACGTCTCCTCCATCAAGGCCGAGGACGCGGGAGTGTCGTTCATCAACGGCACCGCACCCATCTTCGTGTCGGGCTCGTGGTGGTACGGGCGCTTCACGGAGCAGGCAACCGGCTTCGATTGGACGATGCAGGCCTTCCCCGGCTCCAAGCTCTCGCTCGGCTCCTCGGGCAACCTCTGGGTGGTGCCGCAGAACGCGAAGAACAAGGATCTCGCCTACAAGTTCATCGACATCACGATGCGACCGGAGATCCAGGCCATCATCGGCAACAACGGCGGTCTGCCCGTTGCGGCCGATCCGAAAGACATCACCGACGCCAAGAGCAAGGACCTGATCTCGACGTTCAACGGCATCCTCGGCCAGGACGGACTGTCCTTCTACCCGGACTGGCCCGCGCCCGGCTTCTACGACGTGATCGTGCAGCAGCTGCAGGGCCTCGTGACGGGCACGCAGGATGCCGCGACGACGAACGCGAACCTGGGCACGGCCTACGACGAGGGCACCGCGGACTACCGCTGAGGCCCCTGTGAGATCCGGTGGGGGCNNCTNANNNCNNNCCCCNCCNCCNNNC
>NZ_BADB01000247.1:1605-4321 GCF_000333415.1 Microbacterium sp. B24
GCNNCCCCNGGTCNCTCNCCNCNCGGGCCTCCCGCACCCGCGTCATCGACGATGAACCCGCCATCCCGCAACGCGGGCGTGGGCGCGGAGCCTACTGGCTCTACCTGCTGCCGGGCTTCCTCCTGCTGCTGATCATCGTCATCGTTCCCCTCGTCTGGAACGTCTATCTCACCTTCACCAGCTGGAAGGGGGTGCGCGCACCCACGTTCATCGGGGCCGCCAACTGGATCAAGCTCGTGGGCGACGAGGCCTTCTGGACGTCGTTCCTCAACTCGGTGTGGATGGTCATCGCGATGGTGATCGTGCCCACGATCGTGGGCCTTCTCATCGCCGCTCTGCTGTTCGACGTCGTCGGACGCAAGTTCGGCGGCCGCGTCGGCAGCTTCCTGCGGGCGACCTACTACCTTCCGCAGATCCTCCCGGTCGCCGTGGCCGGCATCGTGATCGGCTGGATCGTGCGCCCCGGCAGCGACGGCGCCCTCAATCAGCTGCTCGGCGGCATCGGCATCGCCCCCTACGACTGGCTGGGTCAGATGCCCTCCGCCCTGCTCGTGCTCATGGTGGTGCTGGTCTGGGTGCAGATCGGGTACCCGGTGGTGGTCTTCATGGCGGCACTGCAGCGCGTCGATCCGGAGCTGTACGAGGCGGCGGAACTCGACGGAGCCAATTGGTTCCAGCGGTTCGCCTCGATCACGGTCAGCATCATCCGTCCGGAGATCTTCGTCGTGACCCTCACCTGCACGATCGCCGCTCTCAAGGTGTTCGGCCCGGTCTACGTCATCACCCGCGGGGGACCCGCCGGAGCGACCCTCGTTCCCTCGTACTACGCCTACCAGGAGTTCTTCACGAAGCGCGACGTCGGCTACGGCGCGACGATCGCCACCGTGCTCACGATCCTCGTCGTCATCGTGTCGATCGTGTTCATCCGCGTGCAGAACTCTCTCGAACGCAAAGAAAGGGCGGGCCTGTGATGGCTGCCGGAACCGTACTCACCACGACGGCGCGCCCCCGCCGCGCGCCCTCCGGGCGACGCGGGCGCGGCGGCATGGTGACCAAGCGCGGAGTCGACTGGCTCCTGCTCGCCCTCGTCATCGTCGGCGCGCTCCTCGTGATCGCGCCCTTCTACCTCGTCCTGGTGAACTCGTTCAAATCTCCCACCGACTACGCCACCTCCGGCCCACTCGCTCTGCCGCAGGCCCTCGACTTCACCGGCATCACCACGTTCTGGGAGCGCGTCAACTTTCCGCAGAAGGTGTGGAACTCGGTGTTCATCTCGGGCATCGTCGCCGTGCTGGCCGTGCTGATCTCGATGCTCAACGCCTTCGCGATCGGCATCGGGCGCGTACGCGGACGCACCTGGATCGTGCTGCTGTTCCTGCTCGCGAACCTGCTGCCGCAGGAGGCGCTGCTGTACCCGCTGTACTACATGTTCAAATCGGTCGGCCTCTACGACAACGTGTGGTCGGTGATCATCGTCTTCACCGTCGTGCAGGCCGCGTTCGGCACCTACCTGTTGTCGTCGGTGTACGGCACGTTCCCCAAGGAAGTGCTGGAGGCGGCATCCCTGGACGGAGCCGGACGCTGGAAGATCCTCTGGCGCGTGGTCTTCCCGATCAGCCGCCCGACACTCTCGGTGCTGCTCATCTTCTTCTTCATCTGGACGTGGAACGAGTTCCTCATTCCGCTGACGTTCCTCGCATCGAACGCGAATCAGACGGTGCCGGTGGCCATCAGCGTCCTGCAGGGTGACCGCCTCATGGATGTCACCACGACCAGCGCGTCGGCGCTGCTGGGCATCATCCCGACGCTCATCTTCTTCCTCATCTTCCAGCGCACCCTCACCCGGGGCATCACGGCAGGAGCAGTCAAGTAATGAAGTTCACCGACGGGTTCTGGCAGCTGCGACCCGGTGTCGCCGCCCTGTACGCACAGGAGGCGTACGACATCTGGCAGATCCCCGACACCGCAGACGGTCCCGGCCTGATGGTCACCGCCCCCACGGCCGTCATCGCACGACGCGGCGACGTGCTCAACCGGCCCGTGCTGACCACGACCCTCTCCTCCCCCGCCGACGGCGTCATCCGCGTACGGGTCGCGCACCACACCGGCGCCCCCTGGCACGGCGGCTTCGCGCTTCCCGGCGCGGGAGGCTCGGCCGACGGCGTCGAGATCACCCCCAGCGGCGGCACGGTTCGCGCCGGCCTGCTCACGGCACGGGTCGCCGCGGGTGCCCCCTGGGATCTCGCCTTCGAGGTCGACGGACGCCGGGTCACCGGCAGCGGCCACAAGTCGCAGGGCTACCTGCGCATCTCGGCCGACGCGCAGGTCGACACCGGTATCGTCGGCAACGCCCGCGCCGGACAGCGCGCCAGCGCAGCACCCGCGTACGTGCACGAGCAGCTGGATCTCGGTGTCGGCGAGCTCGTCTACGGCCTCGGCGAGCGCTTCGGCCCGCTGGTCAAGAACGGACAGACCGTCGACATCTGGAACGCGGACGGCGGCACCTCGAGCGAGCAGGCGTACAAGAACGTGCCGTTCTACCTGACCAACCGCGGCTACGGCGTGCTGGTGAACGATCCGGGACATGTCTCGTTCGAGGTCGGCTCGGAAGCCGTCGAGCGCGTGCAGTTCTCCGTACCGATCCGCAGCACCGGCCCCGCTTCGCAGCGGACGACGTCATCGACGACGACTCTAGAGGATCCCCGGGACCGAGCTC
>NZ_BADB01000246.1:0-1905 GCF_000333415.1 Microbacterium sp. B24
GAGCTCGGTCCCGGGGATCCTCTAGAGTCCAGCCACAGCGGAACCGACCGCCACGCCGCCGTCGTCCGGGAGATCCTCGCGACCGCCGGTCTCGGCGAGGACCACCTCCAGTGCCCGCCCGCGTGGCCCGGCGACACGGCGACGCGCGATGAGCTCGTGCGCGAACTCGGACAGCCGGGGCGTATTCGCATGAACTGTTCCGGAAAGCATGCGACGATGCTGCTGGCCTGCACCGCGAACGGGTGGGACATCGAGAGCTACCTCGACCCGCAGCATCCGCTGCAGGTGCATATCCGTGAGGTCATCGAACGGCTCACGGGGACGAAGATCTCCACCACCGCGATCGACGGCTGCGGAGCACCGGTGTACGCCATGAGCCTGACCGCCCTCGCCCGCGCCGCGCATCGGATCGGCACCGCCTCGGAGCGCTCCCCCTTCGCCCTGCACCGTCTGGCCGGAGCGCTGGTGCGCGCGGTCCGCGAGAACCCGTGGGCGATCGACGGGCCGGGCCGCCCGGACACCATCGCGATCGAGCGGCTCGGCGTCTTCGCCAAGGGGGGCGCCGAGGGGATCATGATCATGACGGCCCCCAACGGCGCGACGGTGGCCCTGAAGACGCTGGACGGCAGTGGCCGCGTCGCGACGGCCGTCGCGATCCGTCTGCTGGAGCGCGTCGGCGCCCTGTCGTCGGCGGACGTCGCCGCGACGCTCGACCAGCTGCCGCTGGAGATCACCGGTGGAGGGCGCGAGGTGGGACGCATCCGTCCCACCGTCTGATCCCTCGCGTTCCGGTCCACGGCCGCTCACGGCCGGGGCAGCAGGACGCGCTGAGCGACGCCGTCCGGCGCGAGTCGCCAGGCGCGGCCGGCACCCGCAGCGGCGTAGACGGGCAGGTCCCGTCGGCCCGTGAGGGCACGATAGTCCGCGATGCACTCTGCGGCGACGACCAGCTCATGACGCGTGCGCAGTTCGCCCAGGAGCTTCCAGTGGGCGAGCCACTCCTCGGGCGTGCCGACGACGAGTGCCCGTCCCCCGGTCGCGCTGCACGTCGCGGCGTCGGCGACGCCGACGATCGGAACATCGCGTTCCACGCTCGCGCGATTCAGCGCGTCACGGGCGAACCCGGGCGCGACCACCAGACCGGCCGGGCCGGCTTCGCCGGGATTCCAGGTCGGCGGCGGGGAGGCGTGCCCTGGCGCGGTCGCGCGGGCGCCGTCGTGGAGGAACTGCACCAGGAGGCGGCCCCATCGCCCCCGCCCGGGCGGCTGATCGCGGTCATGGTCGGCCCCCTCACCCCCAGCCGCCACGTGGTCGGCGCGCGTCGCCAACGACAGGATGGCGCGGTGCGGAACCAGATCCAGCAGGCGGGCGAGCGGCCCTGCGCATCGCGCCGCCGAGAAGACCACGAGGCCTCCGGTCTGCCCCGCGTCACGCACGAGCCGCTCGATGCGCGACATCATCTCCGCCGCATAGTCGGTGGGATAGCGCGCCAGGAGCGCGTCGAGGTCGTCGACGACCACGCCCGCCCCCGCGCGCCGGTCCACGGCGGCGGCGACAGCGTCCCACGCGGCCTCGGGGTCGCCGGGGACCCACGTCGGCGCGTGCGGCAGCTGGCGGGCGACGGCGCGCAGCAAGGACGAGCGACCGCTTCCCGGTGCTCCGATCACCGCCAGCGCCGTCGCCGCCCGCGGCAGCAGCACGGGCGCTTGGCGCTGCCGCTGCGGCTCGTCCGAGAGTCCCAGCGCGATTCGACCGGTCACCGCTACCTGATCCAGCTCCACCGCGAGCGGGAGCGGAGGCAGCCACGGCGCCGTCGCGCGTTCGTCTCCCGCCGCGTCTCTGATCGCCGCGAGCGCGACCGGGGAGCATCGCGCCATCCGCACGCGCTGTGGATCGACGTCGCCG
>NZ_BADB01000245.1:0-1909 GCF_000333415.1 Microbacterium sp. B24
AGCAGCGAGGATGCTCGACGCGGGGTGGTCGACCGCGCTCTATCCGGAGGGGACGCGCTCCCTCGACGGGCGTCTGTACAAAGGCCGCACCGGTGTCGCGTTCCTCGCGCTGCAGACCGGCGCACCCGTGATTCCCGTGGGGTTGGTCGGAACGAACGAGATCATGCCCGTCGGAGCGAAGTTTCCCCGCCTGCGCCCGCGGGTGACGGTGCGCTTCGGCGAACCCCTCGACCTCTCTCATCACGGCTCCGCCGACTCCGGGCGCGCCCGCCGTCAGGCGACCGATGAGATCATGGCCGCGATCCACGCGCTCTCCGGCCAGGAGCTGGCAAACGCCTACAACGAGGCTCCGGCGTCCAATCCCGTCGAACGCCTCAAGCAGGTCCTTCCGCACGAACGCCGCTGACCGGGGCATCCGGGGCCACCGTGACGACGGCGTCGTGACGAACCGGGAAGTTGACCGAGTTCGCGATGAAGCACCACTCGTGCGCCTGTGCGTGTGCGGCCTCAGCCGCGGCGACCATGGACGCTGCGGCGACCTCGACCCGCGGTCGCAGCACGACCTCGGTGAAGGCGCCGCCGCCTCGACCGTCTTCGGTCATCCGCCCCGTCGCGTCGTCGGTGTAGGACACGACGACGACACCGGCCTGCACGCAGGCGTGGAGGTAGGACAGCAGATGACACTCCGACAGCGCGGCCAGCAGCATGTCCTCGGGGTTCCACTTCGAAGGATCGCCGCGGAAGGGACGATCGCTCGAAGCCTCCAGAGCCGGCTTGCCGTCGATCGACAGCGTCACCGAGCGGTCGTAGTCGCGGTACCCGCTCGTTCCGGTGCCGCGATTTCCTGTCCACCGCGCCTGCAGTGCGTAACGGTGTTCACCGATCATCTCGCCAGTCTGCCACCCGCAGCGCGGTACGCGGCCGCCAGTTCCGCCAGATGCGCGTGCTCCTCGGCCATGCCGGGGTTGGCGATACGTGGATCGTCGGAGCGTCCTCGGCGGATCATGTCATCGAGGTAGCGTCGGTCCGCGTCGAGGCGAGCACGCGCATCCGCGCCCACGTTTCCGTGACCGGGAACGACCACCGCGGCGCGCGCCGCGAACGGCGCGAGCCGGTCGAGAGCGTCGAGGTAGGCCGGCAGGTCGTCGGGAGAGAACGGCAGCGGCAGTTCGACGTCGCTGAGCATGTCGCCGGCGATCAGCACACGCCGCTCCGGCAGCCACAGCGCCGTGTGTCCCGGCGCGTGACCGTCGTGGACGACCGGCACGATGTGCACCCCCTTCGGCAGACCGTCGGCGGGGAAGCGGTCTCCGATGCCGTTGACACGGCCCATGAGCTCGGCGAACCACGGCGGCGCCTCGTCGTCCAGCGCAGCGACGAGTTCAGCGCGCTGCGAGACGGTGAGCGCGGCAGTGGCGTCGGAGGCCCAGCGCGAGACGTCCCCGAACGCCGGGTGCCACAGCAGATGGTCGTGATGGGCGTGGGTCGCAAAGCCCGCGCGAACGTGCAGCCCGCGGGCGTTCAGCGTGGCTGCCAGCGCGTCGAGCTCGTCCGGGTCCCACGCGGGATCGACGAGCAGAGCCTCGGCTCCACCCACGATGACGGTGCTCGTGGTGGCCATGCGCCGGCTCGTCGCGACCCAGATCCCATCGGCGACCTCGTCCAGCTGGCGCATCCCCGTCTCCTCGGTGGTCCCAGCCGACCCGTTCCGCGGCACGCGAAGAAAGTAGGCTCTTGTGCGTGTCAGATCCTCTCACCGTGTCCCGTCCCTCCGCACCCTCCGGCACCATCGCCGTCACCGATGCGGTGGAACTCGCCGTCGTCGAGCGCAGCGGCTTCATCGAGTCGCGGCACGCCGGAGCGGCGATCGTGCTGGACCCCGAGGGCGTCGTCCAACTGAGCCTCGGCG
>NZ_BADB01000244.1:0-1679 GCF_000333415.1 Microbacterium sp. B24
AGCGGGCACCGGAGAGGCCGCCCGCGCCCATCGCNGCAACGCGGAGGCGTCCGCCGTGAGGCCTTCGCGTGAAATCGTCGTATTGGTCGCGATGAGCCCGNCCAGGCCGAGGTCGACCGCCAGGCGCGCCACCGCCTCGACCTCGTCGTCCGGGAGGTCAGGGGCGATCTTCACGAGTAGGGGGGTGGCGCCTGCGGCATCCCGAACCGCCTCCAGGAGGGGGCGCAACGTCTCTACAGCCTGCAGTCCGCGCAGCCCGGGAGTGTTGGGCGAGGAGACGTTGACGACGAGGTAGTCCGCCACCGGAGCGACCAGCTTCGTGCTGGTGACGTAGTCGGCCGTGGCGTGCTCGACATCGACGATGCGACTCTTGCCGATGTTCGCACCGAGCACGGCGCGGTGGGCTCGACGGCGCGATCGGCTGAGCCTGCGGGCAGCCGCCGAGGCGCCCGCGTTGTTGAAGCCCATGCGGTTGATCAGGCCTCTGTCGGCGATGAGGCGGAACAGCCGTGGACGCGGGTTTCCCTCCTGCGGCACCGCCGTCACGGTGCCCACTTCGACATGACCGAAGCCGAGCGCGAACAGGCCCTCACTCATCACGGCGTTCTTGTCGAAGCCGGCGGCGACGCCGAACGGCGAGTCGAAGTCGATCCCGAGGGCGCGCGTGCGCAGGGACGGGTCCGGCGCCGTCAGCGCCCGCACGATCGGACGCAGCGGCCAGATGCCGAATGCACGGATGACGGGGATGACGAGGTGGTGGGCCCGCTCGGGGTCCATGTGCGCGAAGACGGTGCGGAAGATGAAGGCGTACATCGGATCTCAGCCTAGGGCGCCCCCAGGGTCGTCCGGCGCGCGACGGCCGTGACTACTCCGTCGCCTCCGCCGCGTGGTCGGCACGCAGCTGCGCGATCGACGCCTCGAAGTCCTCCAGCGAGTCGAAAGCCTGGTACACGCTGGCGAAGCGCAGATAGGCCACCTCGTCGAGGTCGCGCAGCGGGCCGAGGATGGTCAGACCGATCTCGTTCGTGTCGATCTGCGACGCGCCGGTCTGGCGTACCGCCTCCTCCACCGCTTGAGCGAGCATCGCCAGATCGCCTTCGGTCACCGGGCGCCCCTGGCAGGCTTTGCGAACGCCGGACATCACCTTCTCGCGACTGAACGGCTCGATGACGCCGGAGCGCTTGATGACGTTGAGACTGGCGGTCTCGACGGTCGTGAACCGGCCTCCGCACTGCGGACATTGGCGGCGACGGCGGATGCTGAGACCGTCATCGCTGGTACGGGAATCGATCACGCGCGAATCGGCGTGACGGCAGAACGGGCAATGCACGCGTCACTCCCCCGCCGAAAGGTCCGCGAACCGCGCCGTGACCGCTTCGCCGTGCGCCGGCAGCGCCTCGGCGACCGCCAGCGCGACGATGTCGTCGTGGGCCGCCCGCAGCGCTTCGCGGTCGTACACGATGACCTGCTGCGGACGCAGAAACGTCGCCGCCGACAGGCCCGCCGCGTACCGCGGCTGCCCGCCCGTCGGGAGCACGTGGTTGCTACCGGCCAGGTAGTCCCCGAGACTCACGGGCGAGTACGCACCGACGAACACCGCACCGGCATTGACGAAGTCCTCCGGACGAGGGTCGCGCAGGTGCAGTTCGAGATGCTCCGGTGCGTACGCGTGCGAAGGC
>NZ_BADB01000243.1:0-2081 GCF_000333415.1 Microbacterium sp. B24
ATTCGAGCTCGGTCCCGGGGATCCTCTAGAGTCGCCCCAGATCGGCGAGGGCGGCGGGGACGGCCGCTTCGGCGGCATCGCGGACGGCGGTACGACGGGACAGCTCCGAGCTCATGCGGGTAATCTTAGAGCGCAGCTGCCGCGCGTTCCCGCGCGTGCGCACCACCCGTGATGACAACGAGGATCCACACCGTGGCCAAGAACCCCGCCGCTCCCGACGCCGACGCCACCGTCCCGACCGGACCCGGCAAGCACCGTCCGACGCCGTCGCGAGCCGAGCAGGAGGCCGCCCGCAAGCGTCCTCTCGTCGCCGACACGAAGGAGGCGCGGGCCCGCGCGAAAGCCGAGCTGGCCTCGCAGCGCGAGCGTGCCCGCATCGGCATGGCGAACGGCGAGGAGAAGTACCTGCCGGTTCGCGACCGTGGCCCGCAGCGCCGGTTCGTCCGCGACGTCGTCGACGGTGGGTGGCACCCGGGCGAGCTGCTCATGCCGCTCATGCTGATCGTGATCCTGCTGAGCCTCATTCCGAACACCGCCATCGTCTACTACGGGTTCGCCGCACTCTGGCTCTACATCCTCGTGGTCGTCGTCGACATGATCATCACGAGCGTGCGGGTGAAGAAGCTCGCGCGCGAGAAGTTCGCGGACCGCACGGAGAAGGGCCTCGGCTGGTACGCCGGCATGCGCACGATCCAGATGCGTTTCATGAGGCTGCCCAAGCCGCAGGTCAAGCGCGGCGGCCGACCCGTCTGAGGTCATCGTTCCGATGGGCGGCGCCGATGCCGCGGACACCGACGGCGCGACGACGAGTCGGAGGCCGACGAAGCAGTCCACTCCTCGCGCCGCGCACCAGTGGCGGATCTGGTTCGTCATCGTGCCCGCACTCATCGGCATCGTGCTCTGCGCCGCGGGCGCACTGCTCGTCACTCCGACGAGCGACGGCGGATTCCCGGCCTACCTCTGCGTCATCATCGGCGGCTGGGCAGTCGGTTTCGCCCTCGTCAATGCGCTGAGCGCCTGGCCAGAGCGGTGGCAGTGGGGAGGGCACGTCGCACTCGCCCTCGGGGCCATCGCGCTGCTGGCATCGACCACTCCCCTCATCCGGACCCTCGGATCGCTGCCAGAACCGTGGCCTCGCTCACTTTCCGTCGTCGCGCTCGGCATCCCACCGGCCGGTGGATGGGTGCTGATCACCCTCCTCGGTCGAATCTCCGGACGGTTCGACCGCGCCGCCGAGCGACGCGCGGCGGCGCTGGCGGAGCCCACGTGGAGCGGGGCGGATCGTCATCCCGAAGTCACGGTGAACGCCGCGCGCTTCACGACAGCGGCGCTGACGGCTCTCGCCGTCGGAGCGGTGGTCGTCGTCGGCGCGCTCAGCGCGGTGGTCGTGATCGTCACCGAACGCTGGCTCCTCCGCCTGCCCCCGCTCATGATCGTCGTCGCTTTGGGCCTCTTCGTCGGGATGCCGGTGTACGCGGCGATCTGGGGAGTCGTCAACAGTCGGCGCCTCCCCGTGACGCTTCGGTGGCACACCGGAGCGCTCGTCGTGGATGCCGAAGACCGCTGGACCGTTCCGTACCCGATGATCCAGAGCGTGATCTGGCGCTCGCAAGGCGATACTGCGCGTTTCGAGGTGCACTCCGCGACCCGCAGCGAGACATTCCTCGTGGGCATGGTGCGCCAGCAAAACGGTAAAGCTTCGCAGCTGCCGCCGCTCATGCACCGGATGCGACGGGTACTCGAGGAGGCTGGACTGCGCCCCCACGAGCGGCGCGGCACTCTGCGCTACACGCGGAGCGCGCCAACGAACACGGTCAGCGGGTCCGGCGCGCCGCCACCAGCCCTCGGTTGATCTGACGCGCCCAGAGGGGCCCGCGGTAGATGAAGCCGGTGTATCCCTGGACGAGAGTGGCCCCGGCATCCAGCCGCTGCTGCACGTCGTCGGCGTCTTCCACGCCTCCGGCGGAGATGACGCAGAACCCCTCAGGCACGACCGCGCGCACGATCTTCAACACTTCCAGCGCCCGACCGCGCAGCGGGGCACCGGAGAGGGACTCTAGAGGATCNCCCGGGACCGAGCT
>NZ_BADB01000242.1:0-6089 GCF_000333415.1 Microbacterium sp. B24
GCGCGCTGCGCTTCGCCCGCGAGCAGGGCATTCCCACGCTCGGCATCTGCCTGGGACTGCAGTGCATGGTCATCGAGTACGCGCGCAACGTCGCCGGTATCGAGGGGGCGTCGTCCAGTGAGTTCGATCCCGACACCACGCACCCGGTGATCGCGACGATGGCCGAGCAGGTCGACATCATCGACCACGGCGACATGGGCGGCACGATGCGGCTCGGGCTCTACGAGGCCGAGCTGGCCGAGGGGTCGCTGGCGGCGGAGGTCTACGGCGCCGAGCGCGCCAGCGAGCGTCACCGCCACCGCTACGAGGTCAACAACCGCTACCGCGATCAGATCGCCGACGCCGGCATGTGGTTCTCGGGGCTGTCGCCCGACCATGGGCTCGTCGAGTACGTCGAGCTGCCGCGCGAGGTGCACCCGTACTACATCGCCACGCAGGCCCACCCCGAACTGCGTTCGCGGCCGACCGAGGCGAACCCGCTGTTCCGCGGTCTCATCGCGGCGGCACTGGAGCGGCACCGCTCCAGCGAGCTCTTCGAGGTGGAGGGTGACTGATCCGAGCGGTGCAGAGCCGCTGGCCGACGAGGCAGTTGACGTCGAGGTCGTCCGCAGTGAGACGCCGTTCGTCGGTCGGGTATGGAACATCCGTCGCGACGAACTCGCCTACAACGGGACCTCCATCGTTCGCGAGTACATGGATCACACCGGCGCGGTGGCGGTGTTCGCGCTCGACGAGAACGATCGGGTGCTGCTCATCAAGCAGTACCGTCACCCCGTGCGACTGCGCGACTGGGAGATCCCGGCGGGGCTGCTCGACATCGGAGGGGAGTCGCCGCTCGTGGCGGCCCAGCGTGAGCTCGCCGAGGAGGCGGACCTGGTCGCAGCATCCTGGCACGTGCTGGGGGAGTTCATGACCTCGCCCGGCGGCAGCGACGAGACCATCCGCATCTACCTCGCGCGCGACCTGCGTGCGGCGGACGAGACGTTCGCGCGGGAGGCGGAGGAGGCCGACATCGAGGTGCGGTGGGTGCCTCTGGACGAGGTCGTCGACGCCGTGCTCGCGCGCCGCGTGCAGAATCCGTCTCTGGTCGTCGGCACGCTCGCCGCCCACGCGTCGCGTGCGCGGGACTGGGCGACGCTGGCTCCGGGCGACGCCCCCTGGCCGCGGCGGTCGCGGCGCATCGGCGAGGACGGATCCGGCCTCGCGCGATGACGCGTGTCGATGAGCGTTCCCCGCGGCCGGTGATGCGGTGAGGCTCGAGCGTGCGGTCGACGCGTACCTGCGTCACATCACGATCGAGCGCGGGCTCTCCGAGCACACGATCGCGGCCTACCGCCGTGACCTCGAAGGCTATCGCGAGTGGCTTGCGGCCGCCGGCGTCGAGGACACGTCGGCGATCACTCCGGCGCTCGTCGCGCAGTTCGCCGCCGATCGCGCCGCTGCTGATCCACCGTCCGCGGCGACGTCTCTGGCGCGGTTGCAGTCGTCGGTGCGCGGCTTGCACCGCTTCCTCGTGCGGGAGGGCATCGAGACGTCGGACGCGAGCGATCGCCTGACCCCGCCGAAGACCCCCCAGCGCCTGCCGAAGGCGTTGACGATCGATCAGATCGGCGCGCTCCTGGATGCCGCGGGCCCCGCACCCGGCGCCGCGACCGAGACCGATGTGATCCGACTTCGCGACCGCGCCCTGCTCGAACTGCTCTACGCCACCGGCGCGCGCGTCTCGGAAGTGATGCAGCTCGACGTCGATGACATCGCCGGCGACGCCGACCTGCTGCGCGTACGCGGAAAGGGACAGAAGGAGCGCATCGTGCCGGTCGGCTCGTACGCTCGGGCCGCCGTCGACGCCTATCTGGCGCGCTCGCGCCCGGAACTCTCACGCCGCGGGCACGCGACCCCCCGACTGTTCCTCGGCGCGCGCGGGGCGCCGCTGTCGCGCCAGAGTGCGTGGCTGATCATTCAGGCGGCGGCCGAGCGGGCGGGCCTGCGCGCGCACGTGTCGCCGCACACCTTCCGGCACTCGTTCGCGACGCACCTCCTTCAGGGCGGGGCCGATGTGCGCGTCGTGCAGGAACTGCTCGGTCACGCATCGGTGGCGACGACGCAGATCTACACGCACGTGACCGTCGACGCCCTGCGCGACGTGTACCTCACGTCGCACCCGCGGGCGCGCTGAGCCGCGCGCGGGTGTCGGCTCCCGCCGCCTCGGCCGTATAAATACGGCGCATCGAGACGACGCGACGACCGACGGCGAGAGACGATGGCGCCATGATCGTTGCGCCTTCCGCCCCCGCGACCACCGCCGCGACGCCCTCTCTCCACCGTCCGGGGCGCGGCCTCGCGATCTGGTGGATCGTCGCCGGAGCGGTCGGCGGCATCGTCGCGTTTCTGCTGTACCTGGAGTACATCGGTCAACTGACCGGCGGCACGCCGCTGATCAGCTGCAGCATCAGCCCGATCGTGACGTGCGGGCCGAACCTGCTGTCGCCGGGTGGCAACCTGCTGGGATTCAGCAACGCGATCATCGGCATCATGCTGTTCTTCGGGCCGGTCTACGCCGGTGTCTCGGCCCTCGCCGCGCCCGGAGGGCTGCGTACGTGGTTCTGGCGCGTGTACGCGATCTTCGTCGCCGGCGCGTTCGTGTTCGTGCACGTGCTCGCCTACCGCAGTGTCTTCGAGTACGGCTCGCTGTGCCCCTGGTGCATGGTCATCTGGCTCGCGACGATCCCGCTGTTCTGGACGGTGCTGGGGTGGACCCTGGCCGACGGCGTCTGGGGCAGTGCGGCCGGCGTGCGGCGCATCGGCGTCGCCGTGCTGTCGTGGCTTCCCCTGGTCGTCGTGCTGGACTACCTCGTGATCGCGGTGGCGGCCCAGGTGCGGCTGGACGTCATCGGCAGTCTCATCTGAACCTCGGCGGCGTTCGGATCTTTCACGGCCGGAGCCCCGACGCGGACCCGAGAGGTCCGACCACAATGGCGGAATGGATGCCGCGCGCCGACCGACCCGACGAGGCCTGTTCGGCCGGCATGTCGACCGCGCGTCCGGCGCGCCGACGGCCGCAGCCGGCGGCCGACCGGGCTTCGAGTATCTGAGTGCCGACGAGGTCTACCTCGACTCCGCCTGCCAGACGCTGCGACCGCAGCCGGTGATCGACGCCGTCCAGGACTACTACCAGCGCCTCTACGCCTGCGGTGGGCGTGTGCGCTACGACGCGGGGCGCCGGGTGGATGCCGAAGTGGCGCGGGTCCGAGAGCGGGTCCTGGCCACCCTGGGGGTGTCTCCTCGCCACTACTCGTGCGCCTTCACACTGAACACGACGTACGGACTCAACCTGCTGCTGTCGGCGCTGCCGCCCGGGCGCTTCGCGCGCATCGTCACGACCGTCACCGAGCACAACGCCGTGTTCCTCTCGACGATCGCGGCCGCGCGGCGTGCCGGCATCCCACGCGTCGTCGTGGAGCGAGACGACGACGCCCGCGTGCTCGTCGATCCCGAGGCGGTGCGGAACGCCGTCGTGGTCGTGTCGGCGATGGACAACGTGATCGGTGCCGTGACGCCGGACCTTCGCGAGCTCATCGCGAGCGTGCACCGCGTGGGCGGCATCGTGATCGTCGACGCGGCTCAGGCTGCGGGTCACGCGCTGGACGCTCTTCGCGGTCTCGACGCCGACGCGATCTGCTTCTCGGCGCACAAGATGTACGGCCCCTCGCTCGGTGTGGTCGTCGCCACCCGTGAGCTGCTGCTCTCACTCGATCCCGTTCTGGTGGGCGGCGGCCAGGTCAGTGCCGTCACCGCCGACGACTTCGCTCTGCTGCCCGACCCCCACACGCGGCTCGAACCGGGTCTGCAGGCATGGGCGGAGATCATCGGGTTCGGGGCTGCGTTGGACTGGCTCGGCGACGTCCGCGGCGCCGGCGGCGAGACACTGTCCGCGTACGAAGCCCGACTGGGCGCGCGACTTCACGACGGCCTCGCCGCGCTGCCGCGTCTGCAGATGATCGGTGCGGCGTCGCCGGTGGTCTCGGTGCTGCCCGAGCGCGTCGACGGGCACCGGCTCGCCGCCTTCCTCGCGCGCGCCGGCATCGCCGTCCGCAGCGGCGCGTTCTGTGCGCACTACTGGATTCTCGAGCGCCGCGGCCTCGGCCCGCTCGTGCGCTTCAGCGTGGGCGCCCACAACACCGACGCGGACATCGACCGCACGCTCGAGGTCATGACCGCGATGATGAAGGGACTGTGACATGGTCTGCATCGTCGCGTTCATCGTCGTGCTGGTGCTCTCCGCCGTGTCGGCGAAGTACCGCAAGCTCCTCGGCACGGCGTGGGGCTGCGCGTGGCGCCGGGTGACCATGCGTCCGTGCGACACGACGTTCCGCGACGACGTCAAGAACTCGCTGCTGTCGCCTCTGGCGCTGCGGGCGCCGCGACTGGTGCGTCCGGCCAGCATCGCGATCGAGGTGGTCGCGTGGCTCATGGTGCTGAGCCTCGTCGTCAGCCTCTATCTCGTCGGGCGCAGCGGCCTGAACCTCTTCGTCTACGGCACCTGCGACAAGCAGAACGCGCAGGCCTGCTCGCTGGCCGCACAGGCGTGCTCGATCGACGCCGGCCAGCCCGGCTTCTGGGAGTCGATCGGAGAGGGCGACGTCTTCGGCGCTTTCGGACGCGAGTTCGCGTCGGTGGGCGACACGATCGCGACGATTCCGAGTCGACTGCGCACCTGGGATGCCGCGGACTTCGCCTCCGCCGATGCCACCTATCTCGGCGGGTACACCGCCGGGCGTCCCACGGCGCTGGAGGTTCTCGATCCCGGATGCCGCTACTGCGCGCAGTTGTTCCGCAACATGCGCGACGCCGGCTTCGACGGCACACACAACGTGACCTACGTCGCGTATCCGATCCGCGGCGGCTTCGGTGACAAGTTCGCCAACTCGCAGCTGGTCGCCACCTATCTCGCCGCGACCCGCGCGTTCGAGGCCGAACGCGGGGCCGCGGGCGCGTCGAACGCCGCTGCCGCACAGACCGGGGACTGGTACATCCTCGAGCAGCTGTTCACGACGCAGGCGTCCGACGGCACCACGACCCAGGAATGGATGAACGCCGCGAGCGCCGCCGACGCGACCCAGCGACTGCAGCAGTGGCTGACCGACGACGGCTACACCGCGGACGATGTCGCACGGATCGTCGCCCTCACCGGATCGCCGGAGGTCGCGGCATCCCTCCAGCACGCACGCGACGTCGTCGAGAACGAGATCCGGACCGTATCGATCCCGTCGCTGATCGCCGGTGGAGGGCTTCACGCCGGGCTCGTCGACGTCGACACCCTGCGGGGCCTCGGCTGAGCCGCCGCCACCCTGTGCGAGAATCGAGGAACACGGCGGCGCAGGTCCGTCCGGCCCTGGGAAGGGCATCAGGAAGCAGGAGTGTCGGTGGCGGATAAGACGCGGGGGACGAAGAAGGCCCTCTCGGAGGACGTGCCCATCGGTCCCACCGGTCGGCCGTACCAGGGCTTCCCGACCCCGCCGCCGCTGTCGGCGCACGGCCCCGCGCGCATCATCGCCCTGTGCAACCAGAAGGGCGGCGTCGGCAAGACGACGACCACGATCAACCTGGCCGCCTCGCTCGCCCAGTACGGACGTCGCGTGCTCGCCATCGACTTCGACCCCCAGGGTGCGCTGTCGGCGGGCCTGGGCATCCAGACCCACGACATCCCCACGATCTACGACCTGCTCCTGGACACGAAGCGCGATCCGCACGAGACGATCGTGCACACCTCGGTCGAAGGCCTCGACGTCATTCCGGCGAACATCGACCTGTCGGCCGCGGAGGTGCACCTCGTCAACGAGGTCGCCCGTGAGACGATCCTCGCCCGCGTGCTGCGCAAGGTCGCGGGGGAGTACGACGTCATCCTCATCGACTGCCAGCCCTCCCTGGGTCTGCTGACGGTCAACGCGCTCACGGCGAGCCACGGTGTGCTCATCCCGCTGGAGTGCGAGTTCTTCGCCCTGCGCGGGGTCGCCCTGCTCATCGAGACGATCGATAAGGTGCGCGACCGGCTCAACCCGGCGATCGAGCTGGACGGGTGCTCGCGACGA
>NZ_BADB01000241.1:0-5309 GCF_000333415.1 Microbacterium sp. B24
ACGGCGCGCAGTGACGGCTCGACTGGACGCGGCGCTGGCGTCTCGGGGCTCTCGGCGGTCCCGCACGCAGGCGGTGCGTGACATCGAGGCGGGTCTGGTCAGCGTCGACGGCGTCTATGTCGTCAAGCCGTCGACTCCGGTGTCGGACGATGCGGTTCTCGTCGTCGACGGTGCCGACCATTACGTGAGCCGAGCGGCCCACAAGCTCGTGGCTGCGCTGGATGCTTTCGACGTGCAAGTGGCCGGACGCGAAGCGCTCGACCTCGGCGCCTCCACGGGCGGGTTCACCCAGGTTCTCCGCGAACGCGGTGCGCGCCGGGTGGTGGCCGTGGACGTCGGCCACGATCAGCTGGCGCCCGTGATCCGTGCCGACGCGCACGTCACCGTCGTCGAGGGGTTCAACGTCCGCTACATGACGGCGGCGTCGCTGTCCGAGGCTGCCGGGTTCGCGGTCGATCCCGAGGTGATCGTCGCTGATCTGTCGTTCATCTCGCTCACTCTCGTGGTGCCGGCTGTCGCAGCCGTCGCGACGGCGGAGAGCGACATCGTTCTGCTGATCAAGCCGCAGTTTGAGGTGGGGCGGACCGGCGTTCGTGAGGGACTGGTCACGGATGCCGCGGCCCGTTCCGATGCGGCTGCCGGCGTGCTGTGGGCCGCGTGGGACGCGGGGCTGGCGACGGCGGGATTCATCGCCTCACCCCTCGCCGGCACGCATGGCAACCACGAATACCTCGTCCACCTGCGTCGGCGCGATCAGCCTCCACTCGGCCACGGTGACGGTCCGGTCGCCAGCGGCAATCCGACAGAATGGCTGAGGACGATCGACGAAGCGACGGGAGCGGTATGACAGATTCGACGGTGCCGCGCTCCATCCTCGTCGTGGCGCACGCGCGCCGCGACGACACGGTGGCAGCGGCTCGGCGTGTGATCGCTGCGCTCATCGCCGCCGAGGCGCGTCCCGTTCTCGCCGTCGACGACCCGGAGCTCGTTGACGCACTCTCTGATCTCGGCCCGCTCGCCGCCCTCGGAACGGACGTGCCCGTCGCCGACATCGAGCTGGCGGTGGTGCTGGGCGGCGACGGCACGATTCTGCGCGCCGCCGAACTCGTGCGCGACGGTGCCGCTCCGATCCTCGGTATCAATATGGGACATGTCGGCTTCCTCGCCGAGATCGATCCGGACGACATCGATGACGCGATGCGTCGGATCATCGCCTGCGACTACCAGGTCGAGGAACGGATGACGCTCTCGGTGCGTGTCAAAGACGCCGGCGGCGACGTCATCTACGAGACATGGGCGCTCAACGAGGCGACGGTCGAGAAGGCGGCGCGCGAGCGGATGATGGAGGTCGTCATGGAGATCGACCGCCGTCCTCTCTCGAGCTTCGGCTGCGACGGTGTCGTCATCGCCACACCGACAGGCTCCACGGCGTACAACTTCTCCGCCGGCGGGCCGGTGATCTGGCCGACCGTCGAAGCGATCGCCGTGGTTCCGCTGTCGGCCCACGCACTGTTCGCACGCCCTCTCGTGGTGGGGCCGGAGGCGACGGTCGCGATCGAGGTGCTGGCGCGCACGGACGGCACCGGCATCATGTGGTGCGACGGGCGACGCTCGCACGACCTGCCGCCCGGCGCCCGCGTCGTCGTGGGCAAGTCCTCGCGCCCCGTACGCCTCGCTCGCCTGCATCCGGCACCCTTCACCGACCGGCTCGTCCGGAAGTTCCAGCTGCCCGTCACCGGGTGGCGGGGTCCGGATGAGACCTCCACGACGCGACCGACGAGTGCGGAGGGCCGGGCGTGATCGAGCAGATGACGCTCCGCGACCTCGGTGTCATCGCTGACGCGACCCTCCCGATGGGTGCCGGCTTCACCGCCATCACCGGAGAGACCGGCGCCGGCAAGACGATGGTCGTCACCGGTCTCGGTCTTCTGCTCGGAGCGCGCGCGGACTCGGGCGTCGTCCGCGCGGGCGCGGCCCAGGCCGCCGTCGAGGGCGTCTGGCTGGTTCCCGAGTCGGGCCCGGTGGCCGATCGCGTGACGGATGCCGGGGGAGAGGTCGAGCCGATCGGCGGGGGACGTGCCGAGCTCTATCTGGGTCGCACGGTCACCGCCGAGGGGCGCAGTCGTGCGAGCGTCGGTGGCCGCGCCGCGCCCGCGGGCGTGCTCGCCGATCTCGCTGAGCAGCTCGTGGTCGTCCACGGCCAGTCCGATCAACTGCGGTTGCGTTCGAGTGCGGCCCAGCGTGATGCGCTGGACCGCTTCGGCGCCGCCGAGATCGCGCCCGTCGCGGAGGAGTACCGCCAGGCCTACGCCGCGCAGCGTGAGCTCGCCGCTCACATCGCGGAGATCACCGGCAATGCGCAGGCGCGCGCGGCCGAAGCCGAGCAGCTGCGCATCGCCCTCGCCGAGATCGAGCAGGTCGATCCCCAACCGGGCGAAGACGTCGAGCTCGCGAACCGCGCCGAGAGACTGGCGAATGTCGAGGCGCTGCGTCAGGCGGCAGCCATTGCGCACGACGCACTGTCGGGCGGCGGTGACGTGCCCGACGTGGGCCTGCTCATCGCCGAGGCGCGTCGTGCTCTGGAACGGGTGGTGCGCGCCGACACCGTGCTGGCCGCCCACGCCGCGACACTCGACGACATCTCATATCGGGTCGCCGATCTCGCCACCGAGCTGAGCGCATACCTCGCCGATCTGGACGATGCCGGCCCCCACGAACTCGCTGCGGTCGAAGAGCGCCGCGCCGCCGTGACGAGCATCGTGCGAGCCCACGGCAGCCTGGAGGCCGCACTCGAACTCGCCCGCTCGGGCGCGTTCCGACTGGCCGAGCTCGATGACGACGGCGAGCGGATCGCGCGTCTGCAGGGCGACGAGCGCGACGCTGCGGCCGCGCTGGACGCGGCCGCAGCGCGGCTCACCGCCGCCCGGCGTGCGGCGGCGGAGCGTCTGGCTGCCGCCGTGACCGAGGAGCTGCACGCCCTGGCGCTGCCCGACGCGCGGGTGGTCGTCGCCGTCGAGGAGGCAGTCGCCTCGGCATCCGGTCGGGACGAGGTCACGATTCTGCTGGCGCCGCATCCCGGCGCCGAGCCCCGCCCGGTCGCCAAGAGCGCGTCCGGCGGTGAGCTCAGCCGCGTCATGCTCGCGATCGAGGTCGTCATCGCGGGCACCGGCGGGGTGCCCACGTTCGTGTTCGACGAGGTGGATGCCGGCATCGGCGGTGCCGCGGCGATCGAGGTGGGGCGCCGCCTCGCCCGCCTCGCCGAGACGAGCCAGGTCATCGTGGTCACGCACCTCGCCCAGGTCGCCGCTTTCGCCTCGAACCATCTCAGCGTCGTCAAGGCCGGCGACGGCTCGGTCACCGCCTCGAGCGTGCGCGCGCTCACGGGCGCCGACCGCGAGGCCGAGATGGCGCGGCTGCTGTCCGGCCTGGCCGATTCGACGACCGCGCTCGAGCACGCCCGGGAGCTTCTGAGCCTCGGCCACTCCGGACTGATAGGATGAAAGCCCGTGACGGACACTCATTCAGCAGGTAAGACGGCGGGCAAGACTTTCAGCCACACCACCAAGCACATCTTTCTGGACGGCGGGTGTCGTTCGTCTTTGGGGAAGGGTCTGACCGCCGCGTCTCTGGGCAATCTGCTGACAGCGCGCGGACTGCGCGTGGTGATGCAGAAGCTCGACCCGTACCTGAACGTCGACCCGGGCACGATGAACCCGTTCCAGCACGGCGAGGTGTTCGTCACCGACGACGGGGCGGAGACCGACCTCGACATCGGCCACTACGAGCGCTTCCTCGACATCGAGCTGAGTCAGGCCGCCAACGTGACCACGGGGCAGATCTACTCCCAGGTGATCGCCCGCGAGCGCCGCGGCGAGTACCTCGGCGACACGGTGCAGGTCATCCCGCACATCACCGACGAGATCAAGCGCCGCATGCGCCTGCAGGCCGACGAGACGCCCAAGCCCGATGTCATCATCACCGAGATCGGCGGCACCGTCGGCGACATCGAGTCGCAGCCGTTCATCGAGTCGGCGCGTCAGATCCGCCATGAGCTCGGACGCAAGAACGTCTTCTTCGTGCACGTCTCGCTCGTGCCGTTCATGGGCGCGTCCGGCGAGCAGAAGACCAAGCCCACGCAGCACTCCGTTGCGGCCCTGCGCTCCATCGGCATCCAGCCCGACGCCCTCGTACTGCGCAGCGACCGCCCCGTCACCGAATCGAACAAGCGCAAGATCGCGCTGATGTGCGACGTGGACGAGGATGCCGTGGTCAACGCGGTGGACGTGCCGTCGATCTACGACATTCCGACCATGCTCAACGAGCAGGGCCTCGACGGCTACATCGTCGACGCGCTGGGCCTTACGAAACAAGGCCGCCGAGGTCGATTGGACGCGCTGGAGCAAGGTGCTCAACGCGGTCCACAACCCCAAGCACGAGGTGACGATCGGTCTCGTCGGCAAGTACATCGATCTTCCGGACGCGTACCTGTCGGTCACCGAGGCCCTCAAAGCCGGAGGATTCGCGCAGGAGACGAAGGTCCAGGTGCAGTGGATCGCCTCCGACCTCTGCGAGACGCCCGAGGGTGCCGAGAAGGCGCTCGGCGCGCTCGACGGCATCGTCGTTCCCGGTGGCTTCGGCATCCGCGGTATCGAGGGCAAGCTCGGCGCGCTGCGCTTCGCCCGCGAGCAGGGCATTCCCACGCTCGGCATCTGCCTGGGACTGCAGTGCATGGTCATCGAGTACGCGCGCAACGTCGCCGGTATCGAGGGGGCGTCGTCCAGTGAGTTCGATCCCGACACCACGCACCCGGTGATCGCGACGATGGCCGAGCAGGTCGACATCATCGACCACGGCGACATGGGCGGCACGATGCGGCTCGGGCTCTACGAGGCCGAGCTGGCCGAGGGGTCGCTGGCGGCGGAGGTCTACGGCGCCGAGCGCGCCAGCGAGCGTCACCGCCACCGCTACGAGGTCAACAACCGCTACCGCGATCAGATCGCCGACGCCGGCATGTGGTTCTCGGGGCTGTCGCCCGGCAGCCCCTCCGTCATGAAGCACTACGACCTCGACAGCTTCAAGGCGCGCAGCGTCGGCGATCAGGTGCTCGTCCCCGTGACCGCTCCCGCCCCCGAGCCGCCGAAGGTCGCGCCGCGCTTCGAGCGGCGACAGGCGCGCTTCGGTACCAGCACGGTCTACGGCATTCACGACTCGGCGCTCGGTAAGTTCGCGCCCTTCGGCTACGCCGCCGAGGCGTCCGGCGACCTGTCCCGCATCGCCGACGGACTCTAGAGGATCCCCGGGACCGAGCT
>NZ_BADB01000240.1:0-4126 GCF_000333415.1 Microbacterium sp. B24
ATTCGAGCTCGGTCCCGGGGATCCTCTAGAGTCCTCCTCCCTGCGCCACCCGAGGGGCTGCCCGAGGTGACGCTTGGCGACTTCGACAGCCGCGCCGACAGCATCGTGGAATGGTTTGCGGCAGTGCGCGATGATCCCCGCGCTCATCGTCGGCTGGTTCGCCGCGCGCGGCAAGATCCAGGCCGCCGTCGCGGCACGGGAGGGCTACACGGGCACCTACCCGGTGATCGCCGAGCGCCCGGCGACAGAGGCGGCCAAGCGGCGCCGTTGATCGAGGAGGGGCACGCGGCGCCGACCTGGCAGACTGGGCGCATGCGTCGCTCCCGGACTCCGCGCGTCGCGCGGGGTGCGATCGTCGCCTCCGTCGCGACGTTCACGGCGCTGCTGTCGCACGTCGTCGCGGGCGGCGCGGTTCCGGGGCCGCTCGGCATCCTCGCCCCGTGGCTGCTCGCACTCATGGCATCGACGCTGCTCGCCGGCCGCTCCCTCTCCTTCGCGCGGCTCGGCGCGAGTGTGGTGCTGAGCCAGGCGCTGTTCCACACGCTGTTCGTCATGGGCGCGGTCGCGCCCACGGCAGCGATGCCCGCGATGTCGCATCACGATCACGGCGCGATGAGCCTGGGGATGGATGCCGCGAGCACCGCGCCGGCCGCGGGGTTCCTCTCCGCGTTGTGCGCCGACCCGGCCATGTGGGCGCTGCACGCGATCGCTGCGATCGTCACCGTGGCGCTGCTCTACCGCGGCGAACGTGCCGCCCGGGCGCTGCTGACGCTCGCGGCCGACATCCGCGCCTGGGCGCGACGCATCGCTGCGCGCGCCGCCGCGCTGCCCCCGACCGCTCTTCCGGTCCCGCTCCTGGCCGAGACGATCGGCTGGATCGTCCGCCCCGCGGCGCATGTCGGGGATGATCGGCGCCGCGGCCCGCCCCTGACTCTCGCGCTCTGATCCCTGTCCCGCCCGTGACGCGAAGTCCGGGCGGGGATCCGCGTGCGCGCCGACGCGTCGTCCACCCGGACGTCTCTGCATCGGCGTGCGATCGATCGGTGGTGTGCTGTGTCGTCGTCCCGTTTTCATCTGCGAGCTGCCCTTCTCGCCGCGACCCTGGCGGCCGCGGCCGTACTCGTGCCCGCTGCGCCGGCCGCGGCTCACGACGAGCTGCTGGCGAGTAGTCCGAGCCCCGGCGCGGCACTCGACAGCGCGCCGACGGAGGTGACGCTCACCTTCTCGGCCGACGTGCTGACGATCGGCGCGGCCGTCATCGTCGCCGACGGCGCGGGGAAGGACTGGGCAGCGGCCGCACCCGCCGTCGACAACGGCGTGGTGTCGGTACCGCTCGTTCCGGCGCTTCCCGCCGGCGGATACGAGATCCGCTGGCGCGTCGTCTCGCAGGACGGCCATCCGATCAGCGGAGTCGTCCCGTTCACGATCGGAGGCGCGGCGCCGCTGACGCGGACACCCGTCGCCACGCCGGCGACACGCGCAGCATCGGACGCCGCCACCGCCGACACCACCCCACAGGACCAGAGCGCACGAGAGGACCAGGGGATCATCCGCATCCTCCTGGTCGGCGCGGGCGGGGCGATCATCGCCGTCGCCGCCCACGCCGCCTTCCATCTCCTCCGCCGTAAGAAAGGCACTTCACAGTGAGCATCCACACCACCACCCGCACCCGCCTGACCGTCGCCGCGCGCGCCGGCGCTCTGCTGAGCGTCGGCCTGCTGGCGCTCGCCGGGTGCGCCACCACGACCCCGTCGGCGGGATCAACCCCCTCGACGTCGGCGAGCGCCGCCGACACCAGCGGCGCCGCCGTGACGATCTCCGACGCGTGGGTCAAGGCGGCCGACTCCGGCATGTCCGCCGCCTTCGGCACTCTCCACAACGACTCGAAGACGGACATCACTCTCGTGTCGGCGACCTCGCCGGCATCGTCCATGCTGCAGCTGCACGAGACCGTCGCCGATGCGTCGGGCGCCATGGTCATGAAGGAGAAGAGCGGCGGGAACCAGCCGTGGAGGCTACACGAGTGAGAATGCAGGCATGAGTAGCGAAAGACGTGTGAGAAACACGTCCTCCGAAAGACCAAGGGTTCCAGGGTCAAGCTAATCTTCCCTGGGTAAGTCGGGACCTAAGGCGAGGCCGACAGGCGTAGTCGATGGACAACGGGTTGATATTCCCGTACCGGCGAAGAACCGCCCAAGCTAATCCAGTGGTGCTAAGTGCCCGAATCCTGTCGTATCGATCCCTTCGGGGTGAGAGCTTCAGGGCTAGCGCATGACCCCATGCTGGTGCGGTTAGCGTATTAACAGGTGTGACGCAGGAAGGTAGCCCAAGCCAGGCGATGGTTGTCCTGGTGCAAGTGCGTAGGCCGAGTCATAGGCAAATCCGTGACTCGTTACGGCTGAGACACGATGCGGATAAAAAGTGGGTGATCCTATGCTGCCAAGAAAAGCATCGACGCGAGGTTCTAGCTGCCCGTACCCCAAACCGACTCAGGTGGTCAGGTAGAGAATACCAAGGAGATCGAGAGAATCGTGGTTAAGGAACTCGGCAAAATGCCCCCGTAACTTCGGGAGAAGGGGGGCCATCCACTTATATGAGCTTGCCTCAAAAAGGGTGTGGTGGCCGCAGAGACTAGTGGGTAGCGACTGTTTATTAAAAACACAGGTCCGTGCCAAGTCGCAAGACGATGTATACGGACTGACGCCTGCCCGGTGCTGGAAGGTTAAGAGGACCGGTTAGCCGCAAGGCGAAGCTGAGAATTTAAGCCCCAGTAAACGGCGGTGGTAACTATAACCATCCTAAGGTAGCGAAATTCCTTGTCGGGTAAGTTCCGACCTGCACGAATGGCGTAACGACTTCCCAACTGTCTCAACCGCGAACTCGGCGAAATTGCACTACGAGTAAAGATGCTCGTTACGCGCAGCAGGACGGAAAGACCCCGTGACCTTTACTACAGCTTGGTATTGGTGTTCGGTGTGGCTTGTGTAGGATAGGTGGGAGACTGTGAAGCGGTGACGCTAGTTACCGTGGAGTCATTGTTGAAATACCACTCTGGTCACTCTGGATATCTAACTTCGAACCGTAATCCGGTTCAGGGACAGTGCCTGGTGGGTAGTTTAACTGGGGCGGTTGCCTCCCAAAAAGTAACGGAGGCGCCCAAAGGTTCCCTCAACCTGGTTGGCAATCAGGTGGCGAGTGTAAGTGCACAAGGGAGCTTGACTGTGAGACTGACAGGTCGAGCAGGGACGAAAGTCGGGACTAGTGATCCGGCAGTGGCTTGTGGAAGCGCTGTCGCTCAACGGATAAAAGGTACCTCGGGGATAACAGGCTGATCTTGCCCAAGAGTCCATATCGACGGCATGGTTTGGCACCTCGATGTCGGCTCGTCGCATCCTGGGGCTGGAGTAGGTCCCAAGGGTTGGGCTGTTCGCCCATTAAAGCGGTACGCGAGCTGGGTTTAGAACGTCGTGAGACAGTTCGGTCCCTATCCGCTGCGCGCGTAGGAAATTTGAGAGGATCTGACCCTAGTACGAGAGGACCGGGTTGGACGAACCTCTGGTGTGCCAGTTGTTCCGCCAGGAGCACCGCTGGTTAGCTACGTTCGGGATGGATAACCGCTGAAAGCATCTAAGCGGGAAGCCGGCCTCAAGATGAGATTTCCATACCTTCGGGTGAGAGGCTCCCAGCCAGACTACTGGGTTGATAGGCCGGATGTGGAAGCGTGGCAACACGTGAAGCTGACCGGTACTAATAAGCCGATGACTTGATAACACACCGTTTTGGTGCTTGCGTCCACTGAGTGGTTCTCGATGTACGGTCGAGAACACACACAAACATCATTTTTGATCGTTGTGTGCTTGATGAAACATCAATAGTGTTTCGGCGGCCATAGCGTGAGGGAAACGCCCGGTCACATTCCGAACCCGGAAGCTAAGCCTCACAGCGCCGATGGTACTGCAGGGGGGACCCTGTGGGAGAGTAGGACACCGCCGGACTTCTTTTCAGGAAATGGCCACCCAACGCTGGGTGGCCATTTCCCGTTAACACGACTCCACGCGCCGGCCCCGCCGATGGCGGGACGTGCGGCGGCGCCGACTCTAGAGGATCCCCGGGACCGAGCTCGAAT
>NZ_BADB01000239.1:0-9639 GCF_000333415.1 Microbacterium sp. B24
GCATCGACGTGCCGCCCCAGGTGAGCGTCGTCGGCTTTGACGACATCCCCCTGGCCGGGCATGCGTGCCGCCGCTGACGACCGTCCATCAGCAGTTCGCGGGGCTGGGGGAGCGGGCCATGGCCGCTCTGCTGCGCGCGATCGGCGAGCCGGACGTGCCGACGGATGCCGTGAGCGGCATGAATCTGGAGCCTTCGCTCGTGGTGCGAGAGTCCTGCGCCGTCGCCATCACGGCGCAAAGATGACGCTTCGATAACGGCCCCTTCCCGTGATTGACAACCTCGTTCCGAGGGTGCACGATGTTCAAGCGATGTGAACGGTCACATTGAGCTTCGGAACGAAGCCCGCTCAACGAAGACAAGCTGACGACGAGGAGGTCGCGCACAATGCCGGATGCAGTGCCGATCCTGGAGATGCGCTCCATCACCAAGGAGTTCCCGGGTGTGAAAGCGCTCAGCGACGTGTCCATCACGGTCGCCGCGGGCGAAGTCCACGCGATCTGCGGCGAGAACGGCGCCGGCAAGTCCACGCTCATGAAGGTGCTCTCCGGGGTGTACCCGTACGGCACGTACAGCGGCGACATCTGGTACCGCGGCGAGGTCGTCCAGTTCAGGGACATCCGCGCGAGCGAGCACGCGGGCATCGCGATCATCCATCAGGAGCTGGCCCTGATCCCCGAACTCTCGGTGACGGAGAACATCTTCCTCGGCAACGAGATCGAGCGCGGCGGCGTCATCGACTGGGCACAGGCGCGGCTCCGAGCCGTCGATCTCCTGGCGCGCGTGGGACTGCGCGACGACCCCGACACGCAGATCAAGCATCTCGGTGTCGGCAAGCAGCAGCTGGTCGAGATCGCGAAGGCGCTCGCCAAGGACGTCAAGCTGCTCATCCTCGACGAGCCGACCGCCGCGCTGAACGAAGACGACTCGCAGCACCTGCTCGATCTGATCCTCTCGCTCAAGGGCAAGGGCATCACCTCGATCATCATCAGCCACAAGCTCAACGAGATCGAGCAGATCGCCGACTCCATCACGATCATCCGCGACGGCCGCACGATCGAGACCCTCGACGTCGCCTCCGGCACCGTCGACGAGGACCGCATCATCCGCGGCATGGTCGGCCGCTCGTTGGAGAGCCGGTTCCCGGACCGCACGCCGCACATCGGCGAGGTCTTCTTCGAGGTGCGCGACTGGACGGTGCGCCACCCGCAGATCCCCGAGCGGCTCGTCGCCAAGCACTCGAACCTCTACGTGCGCCGGGGCGAGATCGTCGGCATCGCCGGCCTCATGGGCGCGGGGCGCACCGAGCTCGCCATGAGCCTCTTCGGCCGCTCCTACGGCATCTACGAGTCGGGCCAGATCCTCATCGACGGCAAGGAAGTCGTCATCAAGGACGTCCAGTCCGCGATCGATCACGGCATGGCCTACGTCAGCGAAGACCGCAAGGTGCTCGGACTCAACCTTCTCGACACGATCAAGCGCTCCATCGTCGCGGCCAAGCTCAAGAAGATCGCGCGCAACGGCGTCATCGATCCGTACGCCGAGAACGACATCGCCGACGACTACCGCAAGAAGCTGCGCATCAAGACGCCGAGCGTCGATGTCGGCGTCTCGAAACTCTCCGGCGGCAACCAGCAGAAGGTCGTCCTGGCCAAGTGGATGTTCACAGACCCGGAACTGCTGATCCTCGACGAGCCCACCCGCGGTATCGACGTGGGGGCCAAGTACGAGATCTACGCGATCGTCCAGCAGCTGGCCGCGCAGGGCAAGGGCGTGATCCTGATCTCCAGCGAGCTGCCCGAGCTGCTCGGCATCTCCGACCGCATCTACACGATCTTCGAGGGGCAGATCACCGATGATCTGCCCGTCGCCGACGCAACCCCCGAGAACCTCATGCGCAGCATGACCTCCGCACGACAGAAGGCACAACGATGAGCACCGAGACGGTACCCACCAAGCGTTCAGGCGGCATCTCCGACCTGAAGAAGATGTTCGGCGGGGGAACCTCCTCCCTCCGCCAGTTCGGCATCCTGGCGTCGCTGATCGCCATCATCCTGATCTTCCAGATCTGGACCGGGGGCACGACGCTGTCGCCGCAGAACCTCATCAACGTCGTCAGCCAGCAGTCCTACATCCTGATCCTCGCGATCGGCATGGTGATGGTCATCATCATGGGACACATCGACCTGTCCGTCGGCTCGGTCGCGGCTTTCGTGGGCATCATCGTCGCCAAGTCGATGAACGAGTGGAACACGCCGTGGCCCCTCGCGATCGCGATCGGTCTGGTTGTCGGTGCCCTCGTCGGTGCGTGGCAGGGCTTCTGGGTCGCCTATGTCGGCGTCCCCGCGTTCATCGTGACGCTGGCCGGCATGCTCATCTTCCGCGGCGGCAACCAGTGGATCGGCCAGTCGACCACCACGCCGGTGCCCCCGGAGTACAGCTACATCGGCTCCGGCTACCTGCCCGAACTTCCCATCGCGGTCGACTTCAACGTGCTCACCATGCTCTTGGGCCTCATCGGCGTCGCATGGATCGTCTACAACGAATGGCGGCTTCGTCGCCAGCAGGCGAAGATCGGCGCCGACTCGGCTCCGCTCTGGGTGTCGGGCGTGAAGGTCGTCATCCTCTCGGCAGCGATCCTCTGGGCCGCCTGGCTGTTCGCCACGGGACGCCCGGGCACGAGCTTCCCGATCTCCGGCGTGATCCTGCTGGTGCTCGTTGTGATCTACTCGTTCGTCACCAACCGCACGGTCTTCGGCCGACACATCTACGCCGTCGGTGGCAACCGCCTCGCCGCGGCCCTCTCGGGTGTCAAGGACCGCCGTGTCGACTTCTTCGTCATGATGAACATGTCGGTGCTCGCCGCCATCGCGGGCATGATCTACGTCGGCCGCGCCACGGCATCCGGGCCCCAGGACGGCAACGGCTGGGAGCTCGATGCGATCGCCGCGGTGTTCATCGGCGGCGCGGCCGTGTCGGGTGGTATCGGCACGGTGATCGGCTCGATCATCGGCGGCCTCGTCATGGCGTTCCTCAACAACGGGCTCCAGCTGATCGGCGCCGGCGCCGACTCGGTGTCGATCACGAAGGGGCTCGTCCTCCTGCTCGCGGTCGCCGTCGACGTGATCAGCAAGCGCCGCGGAGGCCCCTCCATCATCGGTCTGCTCACGCGTCGACGTGACCGGGCCGCCGTGGTGGTCACAGAAGTTCCCGCCGTCATTCCGACGTCGGGCACGAACGAGTCGAGCCAGCCGGCTGACCTCCCCAAACGGTAGGTCCGGGACCGACTCGCCTCACCCTCACCAGAGAAAGTGATGAATCAATGAAGAGAATCGCTCTTGCGGCAGCCTCCCTGGCCGCCGTCACGGCACTCGCGCTCACGGGCTGCTCGAGCTCCGGGCGCGGCGGCGACGCGACCGCATCGGCGGGCGCGGCGGCAGGCTTCGCGGCCGATGCCACCATCGGCATCGCGCTGCCGGACAAGACGTCGGAGAACTGGGTTCTCGCGGGCGGCCTGTTCGACTCCGGCCTGAAGGAGGCCGGCTTCAAGGCCGACGTGCAGTACGCCCCGGCGTCCAACACGGTCGCCGAACAGCAGAACCAGATCTCGGCCATGATCACCAACGGCGCCAAGGTCATCGTCATCGGCGCCAAGGACGGCAAGCAGCTCGGCACGCAGCTGCAGCAGGCGGCGGATGCCGGTGTCACGGTGATCGCCTACGACCGTCTCATCGAGAACACGCCGAACGTGAACTACTACGTCGCGTTCGACAACTTCAAGGTCGGCGAGCTGCAGGGTCAGGCGCTCCTCGACGGCCTGCAGAAGCGTTCGGGCCACGGCGCGCCGTGGAACGTCGAGCTGTTCTCCGGCTCGCCGGACGACGCCAACTCGGCGGTCTTCTTCAACGGAGCCATGAAGGTGCTGCAGCCGAAGATCGACGACGGCACCCTGAAGGTCGTGTCGGGTCAGACCGACATCCAGCAGACGGCGACCCAGGGCTGGAAGGCCGAGAACGCGCAGAGCCGTATGGACTCGCTGCTCGCGGCCAACTACACGTCGGCGACCATCGACGGTGTCCTCTCGCCGAACGACACGCTTGCTCGCGCCATCATCACCTCGGTGAAGCAGGCCGGAAAGAACATCTCGCAGTTCACCGTCACCGGTCAGGACTCCGAGGCCGAGTCGGTCAAGTCGATCATGGCGGGGGAGCAGTACTCCACCATCAACAAGGACACCTCGCTGCTGGTGGCCCAGACCATCAAGATGATCCAGTCGCTCCAGAAGGGCGAGACGCCTGAGGTCAACGACACCACCCAGTACAACAACGGTGTCAAGGTCGTCCCGGCGTACCTGCTGCCGCCGGTCATCGTCACCAAGGAGAACGCGGCCGAGGCTTACGCCAACAACCCCACCCTCCTGGCCCTCGTGAAGGCCGCGCAGTAAGCGACCCGCACGCCCACGACGGCCCCCGTTCTTCGGAGCGGGGGCCGTCGACGTGTTCACCGGGGGAGCCAGACCGGATCGGCGGAGCCCCACGGTTCCGGCGGCGTGAACCTCGTCGGGGCTCCCGCGTAGGCCACGGCCGATCCGGCGGTGACGATGTCGTGGCCGTCGACGACGAACCGCTGGAGGTAGCGCGAAGGATCCGCCGGTTCGGCGAGCTGGCCCGCCCGATCCCGGGTCATGCCGAGCAGTTCCGCGGCGACGCGTCGGAGCGAGGTCTCGACGAGCCAGCTTCCTCCGACCTCGAGGCGACGACGCCTCGCCGCGATCACACCGGCGGCCAGTGCATAGCCCGCGGTGTGATCCAACGCCTGGGCGGGAAGCGCACCCGGGGTGATGCGGTCGCGGGATTCGATCCACGCGATGCCGGATGCCGCCTGCACGAGGCTGTCGAACCCGCGTCCGCCCTCGCGGCCCCATGCACTGAGTCTGGCCACGATGACGCTGGGATGCCGTGCGCATAGCGCTCGGGGGTCGAGCCCGAGCCGGGAGAGCGCCTCGGGGCGGTAGCCGAGAACGACGACGTCCGCGCCGGTGAGCAGACCGTCGAAGCGTCGCCGATCGTCGGCGGCATCGAGATCGAGGACAGCGCTGCGCTTGCCGTGACCGGTGTCCAGGTGCTGCGCGGCGATCTCCGGCATCCGGGGCGGATCGATGCGGAGCACGTCGGCGCCGAGAAGCGCGAGTGTGCGCGTCGCCACCGGGCCCGCGATGACACGGGTGAGATCGAGCACGCGTACTCCGCGCAGGGGAGAGGAGGCGTCGACGGCAGTCGTGGCGATCGGGCCGTCCGCCACGCGGAGCACGGTGGCCAGAGGCGAAGCGCGAAGCCGACCGTCCGCGACGGGATCCTCGTGCCGCACCTCGACACACAGACCTCCGGCCCGCGTGATGATCCCGACGGCGTCGCGGGTGGACAGCGCGCTCAACCGTGCACGCGCGCGGTCGAGATCGTTTGCACCCGGCGCCGCGCCGGTGAGGCCGAGCACGTCGCGCAGCGCACGCTCGTGGTGCGGGTAGTTCGCATGCGTGCGCACCCAGCCGTCCCGTGTGCGGAAGAAACCCGACAGCGGGGCGAAGCCGATCTCCGCCTCGCCGTCTCGGCGGAACCACCGCTCGCTCGTGTACGCCATGGTGACCGCCTCGGCATCCACAGCCGTCACGGGTACGCGGCCCAAGGCCGACGCCTCCGCGATGACGGCGGCGACGGCGTCGGTCGCAAGAGTGCCGACGGGCAGCCGCGCGCGCAGTGAACGAGGCTCCATGGGGAGAGCCTACGGCGACATCCCGAGCGCGACACGCCCGGGATGTGGGTGTGATTTGCCGGATGGTGGTGTGCCGCGTAAGTTATTACTTGTTCGCCCCACAGGGAAGAGCGAAGGGCCGGAAGGTCTCGCCCCCTCAAGCGGAGAACCGAATCCCATCCCAAACCTCTCGGTAGAGAGAACAGGACTTCTGGTCTAGGATGGAAAACCTCCCTCCTGCACTCCGTTTCATTCGGAGGACGGTGGTGGGTTGTGGCAGTCGCGAAAGCTGTACTGCCGGCGTGGCAAGACTGTCACTCCAGTCGTGTTCCTTAGGGGGCGCGACGACGGAGACACCTTGCCCGCGTAGAGAAGTCGCCCCGCGATGAAGGCCGAGAGGCCGGAGCACGGGAGCGTCCGATCCTTGAGAACTCAACAGCGTGCACTTGTCAAATGCCAAATTACCTCGTCCCTGCCTTTGTGGTGGGGTGAGATTCCTTTGGATCAAAGTCCGGTATTTCGGTGCCGGCATTATGGATTGTCAGTGATGGCATCCTTTTTGGTCAGTTTCGAACTCGCTGCATTGTCGTTTTCCCGATGGTGTATGCATTTTTTCTTTTTGGAGAGTTTGATCCTGGCTCAGGATGAACGCTGGCGGCGTGCTTAACACATGCAAGTCGAACGGTGAAGCCCAGCTTGCTGGGTGGATCAGTGGCGAACGGGTGAGTAACACGTGAGCAATCTGCCCCTGACTCTGGGATAAGCGCTGGAAACGGCGTCTAATACTGGATACGAACCGTGGAGGCATCTTCAACGGTTGGAAAGATTTTTTGGTCAGGGATGAGCTCGCGGCCTATCAGCTTGTTGGTGAGGTAATGGCTCACCAAGGCGTCGACGGGTAGCCGGCCTGAGAGGGTGACCGGCCACACTGGGACTGAGACACGGCCCAGACTCCTACGGGAGGCAGCAGTGGGGAATATTGCACAATGGGCGAAAGCCTGATGCAGCAACGCCGCGTGAGGGATGACGGCCTTCGGGTTGTAAACCTCTTTTAGCAGGGAAGAAGCGAAAGTGACGGTACCTGCAGAAAAAGCGCCGGCTAACTACGTGCCAGCAGCCGCGGTAATACGTAGGGCGCAAGCGTTATCCGGAATTATTGGGCGTAAAGAGCTCGTAGGCGGTTTGTCGCGTCTGCTGTGAAATCCCGAGGCTCAACTTCGGGTCTGCAGTGGGTACGGGCAGACTAGAGTGCGGTAGGGGAGATTGGAATTCCTGGTGTAGCGGTGGAATGCGCAGATATCAGGAGGAACACCGATGGCGAAGGCAGATCTCTGGGCCGTAACTGACGCTGAGGAGCGAAAGGGTGGGGAGCAAACAGGCTTAGATACCCTGGTAGTCCACCCCGTAAACGTTGGGAACTAGTTGTGGGGTCCATTCCACGGATTCCGTGACGCAGCTAACGCATTAAGTTCCCCGCCTGGGGAGTACGGCCGCAAGGCTAAAACTCAAAGGAATTGACGGGGACCCGCACAAGCGGCGGAGCATGCGGATTAATTCGATGCAACGCGAAGAACCTTACCAAGGCTTGACATATACGAGAACGCTGCAGAAATGTAGAACTCTTTGGACACTCGTAAACAGGTGGTGCATGGTTGTCGTCAGCTCGTGTCGTGAGATGTTGGGTTAAGTCCCGCAACGAGCGCAACCCTCGTTCTATGTTGCCAGCACGTAATGGTGGGAACTCATGGGATACTGCCGGGGTCAACTCGGAGGAAGGTGGGGATGACGTCAAATCATCATGCCCCTTATGTCTTGGGCTTCACGCATGCTACAATGGCCGGTACAAAGGGCTGCAATACCGTGAGGTGGAGCGAATCCCAAAAAGCCGGTCCCAGTTCGGATTGAGGTCTGCAACTCGACCTCATGAAGTCGGAGTCGCTAGTAATCGCAGATCAGCAACGCTGCGGTGAATACGTTCCCGGGTCTTGTACACACCGCCCGTCAAGTCATGAAAGTCGGTAACACCTGAAGCCGGTGGCCCAACCCTTGTGGAGGGAGCCGTCGAAGGTGGGATCGGTAATTAGGACTAAGTCGTAACAAGGTAGCCGTACCGGAAGGTGCGGCTGGATCACCTCCTTTCTAAGGAGCATCTGGCACTCTTTGGGTGTCCAGGCGCCGAATCAGGGCCGAATGTGTCTTGCCGGTTAGCTCATGGGTGGAACGTTTGATGAGGTGTCGGGGAGCGATCTTCGAGTTAGTACGGCCTTCGGGCGTGGAACGCTGGGGGTGAGTGAGTCGGCACGTGCACGCTGTTGGGTCCTGAGGGACCGGATGCGCTTTCATCTTCGGATGGGGAGCAGACGAACCTCAGGACTCTTTCTGTTGCCGGCTGGTGCTGGTGCGGGGAGGGTACCGCCCGTACTTTGAGAACTACACAGTGGACGCGAGCATCTTCGAGATGATTTTTCATCTCGTGAAGATGATCTTAAAGATCATTAGTCAATTTTGATTGACGATTCGAACTCATGTGATTTCAAGTCTTTAAGAGCAAACGGTGGATGCCTTGGCATCTGGAGCCGAAGAAGGACGTAGCAATCTGCGATAAGCCTCGGGGAACTGATAAGCAAGTTTTGATCCGAGGGTGTCCGAATGGGGAAACCCCGCCAGGGCGCGTGCGTACCTGGTGACTCCCGCCTGAATATATAGGGCGGGTAGAGGGAACGTGGGGAAGTGAAACATCTCAGTACCCACAGGAAGAGAAAGCAACCGCGATTCCGTTAGTAGTGGCGAGCGAAACCGGATCAGGCTAAACCTAGCGTGTGTGATAGCCGGCAGGCGTTGCACGTTGGGGGTTGTGGGACTTTTCAGACATGTCTGCCGATGTGTCGGCGTTACAAGAAGGTATAGACGAACCGCATTGAAAGGCGGGTCATAGAGGGTGCCAACCCCGTAGTCGAAATGCTTCTCTTGGCGCGAAGAGTATCCCAAGTAGCACGGGGCCCGAGAAATCCCGTGTGAATCTGTCAGGACCACCTGATAAGCCTAAATACTCCCAGATGACCGATAGCGGACAAGTACCGTGAGGGAAAGGTGAAAAGTACCCCGGGAGGGGAGTGAAATAGTACCTGAAACCGTTTGCTTACAAACCGTTGGAGCCTCCTTAGTAGGGGTGACAGCGTGCCTTTTGAAGAATGAGCCTGCGAGTTAGCGATACGTGGCGAGGTTAACCCGTGTGGGGTAGCCGTAGCGAAAGCGAGTCTGAATAGGGCGATTCAGTCGCGTGTCCTAGACCCGAAGCGAAGTGATCTATCCATGGCCAGGCTGAAGCGACGGTAAGACGTCGTGGAGGGCCGAACCCACTTAGGTTGAAAACTGAGGGGATGAGCTGTGGATAGGGGTGAAAGGCCAATCAAACTTCGTGATAGCTGGTTCTCTCCGAAATGCATTTAGGTGCAGCGTTGCGTGTTTCTTGCCGGAGGTAGAGCTACTGGATGGCCGATGGGCCCTACAAGGTTACTGACGTCAGCCAAACTCCGAATGCCGGTAAGTGAGAGCGCAGCAGTGAGACTGTGGGGGATAAGCTTCATAGTCGAGAGGGAAACAACCCAGACCACCAACTAAGGTCCCAAAGCGCGTGCTAAGTGGGAAAGGATGTGGAGTTGCCTTGACAACCAGGAGGTTGGCTTAGAAGCAGCCACCCTTGAAAGAGTGCGTAATAGCTCACTGGTCAAGTGATTCCGCGCCGACAATGTAACGGGGCTCAAGCACGCCACCGAAGTTGTGGCATTGACATTTTTGGTAGGCCTTCGTGGTCCAGCCGTGTTGATGGGTAGGAGAGCGTCGTGTGGCCAGCGAAGCGGCGGTGTGAACCAGCCGTGGAGGCTACACGAGTG
>NZ_BADB01000238.1:0-5508 GCF_000333415.1 Microbacterium sp. B24
GCCGGCGCGGTGACACCCCGGCATCCAGCGCCTGCGCGACGGAGAACGAGTCCGGAAGGCTGTCGGGCAGCGGCGACGGGCGACGACTCATCATCGCAGGATGGCGCTTCTCTTCGTGCGCGACCTCCTCGGGCGACCGGATCTGTGCACACCTGGCGTGCAGCGGAGCGTCGGTGCGGCGCTCGCTAGGCTGGTGCGGTGAGCGAAACGACACCGCATGGCACGAACGACGGCGCACTCTGGGGGGCACGCTTCGCGTCGGGACCCTCACCCGAGCTCGCGACCCTCAGCCGTTCCACCCACTTCGACTGGGTGCTTGCGCCCTACGACATCGCCGGGTCGCACGCGCACGCGGCGGCGCTCGCGGCCGCCGGGTATCTCACCGCCGACGAAGAGGCACGCATGCACGCGGGGCTCGATGCCCTGGCGGCGGCGGTCGCCGACGGCTCACTGGTCGCCCAGCCGGCCGATGAGGACGTCCACGGCGCTCTGGAAGCCGCTCTCATCGCCGAGGTCGGTCCAGCGCTCGGCGGCAAGCTCCGCGCGGGTCGCAGCCGCAACGATCAGATCGCCACCCTCGTGCGGTTGTACCTTCTCGATCACGCGCGCGTGATCGCCCGCGACCTTCTTCGGGTCATCGACGCCATTGTGTCGCAGGCCGAGGCGCACGCGGAGGCCATCATGCCGGGCCGCACCCACCTGCAGCACGCGCAGCCGATCCTGTTGGCCCACCACCTGCAGGCGCATGGCTGGCCCCTCGTCCGCGACCTCGAGCGCCTCCGCGACTGGGCGGCGCGCGCGTCGGTCTCGCCGTACGGCGGGGGGGCGCTCGCCGGTGCGACCCTGGGCCTCGATCCCCAGCTGGTCGCCGATCGGCTGGGCCTCGCCCGGCCGGCGGAGAACTCCCTCGACGGCACGAGCTCGCGAGACGTGGTCGCCGAGTTCGCCTTCATCGCAGCGATGATCGGCGTGGATCTCTCCCGTTTCGCGGAGGACATCATCATCTGGAACACCCGCGAGTTCGGCTTCGTCACGCTCGACGACGGCTACTCCACGGGCTCCAGCATCATGCCGCAGAAGAAGAATCCCGACATCGCCGAACTCGCTCGGGGCAAGGCGGGCCGCCTGATCGGCAACCTGTCGGGTCTTCTGGCGACGCTGAAGGCCTTGCCGCTGGCCTACAACCGCGATCTGCAGGAGGACAAGGAGCCGGTCTTCGATTCGGTCCTCACGCTCGAAACGGTGCTGCCCGCGTTCGCCGGCATGGTGGCGACGATGCGGTTCGACACGGCGCGCATGGCCGGCTTGGCCCCGGCCGGGTTCTCGCTGGCGACGGATGTGGCCGAGTGGCTCGTGAAGCAGGGCGTGCCTTTCCGCGATGCGCATGAGATCTCCGGGTCGCTGGTGCGTGCGTGCGAGGAGCGTGGAATCGGCCTCGAGGATGCCGACGACGCTCTGCTCGCGGAGGTGTCGACGCATCTGACCCCGAGCGTCCGCGAGGTGCTGACGATCAAAGGTTCGGTCGCGAGCCGCACCGGCGCCGGCGGCACGGCCGGTATCCGTGTGTCCGAGCAGCGTGCCGAGCTCATCGCCCGCTCGCAGAGCGCCGCACGGAGCCTGATCGATCTCGAATAGCAGCTAATAACTGATATTTGGCCAATATCAGCGATATGCTTCTTTCCATGAATGTTGCGGTGATCGCCGACATCGTCGGATCGCGGAGTCTTCCCGATCGGGCTGCCGCCCAGCGCGCTCTGGAAGAGACGATCGCCCGTGTGGAACGTGACGTTCCGCTGGCCGAGCGCCCCCTCACCGCCACGGTGGGTGACGAGCTGCAGGGCGTATACCCGTCTCTGGATGCCGCCATGGCGGCCCTGCTGCTGGTGCGGCTCGCGTTGCCCGACGATCTCGACTGTCGCTTCGGCATCGGGATCGGGGCGCACCGCGACGTCCCCTCCCGGGTGGGCACTCTCGCCGAGGGGCCGGGGTGGTGGGCCGCGCGTGAGGCGATCGATGCCATCCACGCCGCGCAGGCGCGCACCATCCCGGGCGCCCGCACCTGGGTCGTCGCCGATGCCGGCGCGGCGGTGGATGTCCGGATCGCCAATGCGTATCTCCTCGCACGGGACCAACTCGTGACCGCGATGACGGCGCGCACTCGGCGACTCGCCTACGGCCGGATGCTCGGTGCGACGCAGTCGGAGCTCGCGGCCGCGGAGGGCATCACCCAGTCGGCGGTGTCCCAGGCCCTCGGCGCCGCCGGAGTCGCCGCCCTCGTCGAGGGCTACGCGCAGCTGCGCGCGGACGCGTCGCCGACCTCCGAGGTCTGAGCCGCGCGGCGATCACCTCACCAGACCGCGAGCCAGACGACCCCCGCGACGGCGCACGCCCACAGCAGACTCGCCATCGTGCCGACGATGAACCTCTCGCGCGCGGCCGGTGTGGCGAGTTCCGTGAATCGTCCGACGCCCTTCAACGCCACGACGATGGCGACGGCGCCGGGGAAGCCGGCGAGGATGCCGAGGGCCGCGCACGCCCGCTCGAGGTAGCCGATCGTCGTGCCGCCGCGCAGGATCTCCTCTTCGCGGACCGCTGCGCTGTCGCGACCGGACATCATCTCGACGAGGATGCCGCCGCGTGGACCCTCCGCCGTGCGGCCGCCGTCGGCGATCGTGAGCACCCAGCGGGTGAACGGGTTGCCGCCGACGATGGCCAGCGCGGTGCCGAGGACGGCCAGCACAGCCGAGGCCAGGACGGGAAGGTGCGCCGGCAGGATGCTGAGAGCGACGAGCGCGAGCAGGACGATCGCCGCCGCGGCGATCAGAACCGGGCCCCGCGGGCGCCGCAGGGAGATCACGACGAGGATCAGGGCCGCGCACAGCGCGATGAAGAGCACGATCACGCCGATCAGCGTGACGATCGCCTGGGTGTCGGGATCCATGTCGTCAGTCTCCCACGGCGTCCTGACGTCGCAGCGGCGGCGCCACCGGCATGATCGGGGCGCGGCATCGGCCGCTGATAGCCTGGGCGCGTGTCTGAAACCGTCTCCGTGAGTGCTCCCGCGCCCGCGCGTGCACTGGCTCCCGCCAACGACCCCTCGTTCGAGAACGTCTGGGACGAGATCGTCTGGCGAGGCCTGGTGCACGTGTCCACCGATCAGGACGCCCTGCGCGTTCTGCTGGCCGGCGAGCCCATCACGTATTACTGCGGCTTCGACCCGACGGCACCGAGCCTGCACCTGGGAAACCTCGTACAGCTGCTGCTGATGCGCCGTCTGCAGCTGGCCGGTCACCGCCCGCTCGGTCTCGTCGGCGGATCGACCGGACTCATCGGCGATCCCCGGCCCACGGCGGAGCGCACGCTCAACACGAAGGACACGGTCGCCGAGTGGGTGGGCAACCTGCGTGCCCAGGTCGAGCGTTACCTGAGCTTCGACGGCGACAACGCCGCGCGCATGGTCAACAACCTCGACTGGACGGCGCCGATGAGCGCCATCGACTTCCTCCGCGAGATCGGCAAGTACTACCGCGTCGGCACGATGCTGAAGAAGGATGCCGTCGCCGCGCGCCTGAACTCCGAAGCGGGCATCAGCTACACCGAGTTCAGCTACCAGATCCTGCAGGGGATGGACTACCTCGAGCTGCACCGCCAGTACGGCTGCGTGCTGCAGACGGGCGGGTCCGATCAGTGGGGCAACCTCACCAGCGGCACCGACCTCATCCACCGCGTCGAAGGGGTGTCGGTGCACGCCATCGGCACGCCCCTGATCACCAACAGCGACGGCACGAAGTTCGGCAAGAGCGAGGGCAACGCGATCTGGCTGGATGCCGAGATGTGCAGCCCGTACCGGATGTACCAGTTCTGGTTGAACACCGACGACGCCGATGTCATCGAGCGACTGAAGATCTTCACCTTCCTGACGCGCGCAGAGATCGAGCAGTACGAGGAGATGGTCGCCGCGGAGCCGTTCCGCCGTGCCGCGCAGAAGCGTCTCGCGCTCGAGGTGACGACGACCGTGCACGGGCCGGAGGCCGCGGCCGCGGTGATCGCGGCATCCGAGGCCCTCTTCGGTGCCGGCGATCTCGGTGCCCTGGATGCCGCCACGCTGCGCACCGCGTTGGAAGAGCTGCCGCACGCGACGATCGTGGGGGGCACCACGGTCGCGCAGGCACTGGTGGAGACGGGACTGTGTGCGAGCCTCAGCGAGGCACGCCGATCGATCGCGCAGGGCGGCGTCAGCCTCGACGGGACCAAGGTCGACGACGAGTCCGCCGCCATCACGGGGGCGCTGCCGGGCGGCGTCGCGGTGCTGCGCCGCGGCAAGAAGACGCTCGCCGGGCTCTTCGTCGCACCTGCGGCCTGACCCGGCTCGACACCGCGCCGGAGGCCGCATGCCGTTCACTGTCTCGCACGCCGTGGTGGCGTTGCCGTTCGTCCGCACGCCGCTGCTTCCGGCCGCGATCGCGATCGGCGCGATGACGCCGGATCTGCCGCTCTTCGTCCGCGGCACGCCCGTGTCGTACCAGCTCACTCATACGAATCTTCTGGTCTCAACGGCGATCGCCGCCGTGCTGACGGTCATCTGGTACGGCGTGCTGCGTCCGGCCGTGCGGTCGCTGTCGCCGCGATGGATCGCAGCTCGGGTGCCGGCCGCGTGGGACCGACCCGGTGTGCCGCAGTGGTGGTCGCGGCGTCCGGCGTGGCAGTCGGCGGTGCTCGCGGCCCTCTCGCTGTTGCTGGGGGTGGCCACGCACATCGCCTGGGATGCCTTCACGCACGAAGGGCGATGGGGAACCCGGCTGCTTCCCGCACTCGACGCGCAGTGGGGGCCGCTTCTGGGGCTCAAGTGGCTGCAGTATGGCTCCACCGCGTTCGGACTGATCGTGCTCGCTCTCGCCGCCGCGCTGTGGCTGCGCGGTCGCCGTGCGGAGTCGGCGACCACCGGCATCCCGCCGATCGTTCGACATCTGTGGTGGCTCTCGCTGCCCGTCGTGCTCCTGGCGGCATGGCTTCTCGGCCTCGCCGTCTACGGTCCTTTCACTCCTGCCTGGACGGTGCAGCACCTGGCGTACCGGGTGCTGCCGCCCGCCTGCGCCCTCTGGGGTGCAGCCACCCTCGTGCTGTGCGTGGTCATCGCGGTCCGCCGGCGTCGCGCGGCGTGACGCGTTGCGCGTCACCGCGGTAATGTGAACGTGCACATCGAAGGCGAGGGCACCGTGTCGGCTGGCGAGGAGAAAGCACGCAGCGCGAGCATCCGCGATGTCGCGCGCGCCGCCGACGTCTCGTATCAGACCGTCTCACGCGTGCTGAACGGCCACCCGTCGATTCGACCCGAGACCAAGCAGCGGGTGCTCGATGCCATGGCCGACCTGCGCTACCGTCCGAATCAGGCGGCTCGCGCCCTCGTGACCAGCAGATCGCAGACGCTGGGGGTCGTGCTGGGCTCGCGGGGCGAGTACGGTCCGTCGTCCAGCCTGGCCGCCCTCGAGGATACCGCGCGCGAGCGCG
>NZ_BADB01000237.1:0-11041 GCF_000333415.1 Microbacterium sp. B24
GGCGCGCTGGATCATTCGGGCCAGCGGCGTCAGCAGTGACACGTGCAGACTCGCCTCGGGCTCGTTGAGCACAAGCAGCGGGGCGGGCCGCGCCGGGAGCAGGGCCGCGCACAGCAAGAGGTAGCGCAGCGTCCCGTCCGACAGCTCGGCGGCATCCAGCGGACGCAGCAAGCCGTTCTGGTGCAGGACGAGGCGAAACAGGCCCTCGCTCGACTCGATCTCGACGCGAGAGCCGGGAAAGGCGTCACGGACGGCGCGTTGCAGGGCATCGCCGTGGCCGGCATCCACGATCGTCGCCCACGTGGCTGCCAGGGTTGCCCCGTCGTGCGACAGCGTCGGAGTCCGGGTGCCGACCTGCGGTCGGCGGGCCGGGGCCTGCGCATCCACGCGGAAATGGTCGTAGAAGCGCCATCCGCTCATCGTGCGCCGCAGCGCCAGCAGTTCGGGCGCCGTGTCACCGTCGGCAAGATCGGTCACGATGCTCTCGTAGGGCGCGAGGCGCTGGTCGAGGTCGGTCCATCGACCGTCGCGCACGCGGGTCGCCTGCCGTCGCCGGTCGATCAGCAGCGCTGCGGGCTTCGCCACAGGGCCGGCGAAGACCTGCTCGCGCTTGATCTCGGGGTCACGGGCGAACGGGTTGGCGACGGAGGGGTCCGATTGCGGGATGCCGAGGTCGATGAGGTAGCCGAGTTCGTCCGAGGAGAAGCCCAGCATCAGGGCGATCGGTCCGCGGCGCACCGTGCCTTGGGTGCCGCCGTTCTCCGGACCCGCCCAGAGCACGGACGACAACCCGCCTTCGCGCGCCACGGCGCCGACGACCTCGCCGCGCGCCGAGGCTGCGAGAAGACGCAGAGCGCGGTAGAGGTTGGACTTGCCCGACCCGTTGGGGCCGGTGACCACGGTGAGCCCGCCCAGGGGCACCACGACATCCCGGAGAGAGCGATAGCCGGCGACGGCGAGGGTCTGCAGCATGCGGTCATGGTGCCAGAGCCTTCCGACACCCCGCAGAGGTCGGGCTAGGCTCGGTGGGGATGACTGATACGCAGATGGTCCCCGCCCTGCAGCTCGCAGGCCTCGTGAAGCGCTTCGGAGACAAGACCGCGGTCGGCGGCGTCGACCTGAACGTTCCCGCCGGCTCGTTCTACGGGCTGGTCGGACCCAACGGGGCCGGAAAGACGACGACCCTGTCGATGGCCACCGGCCTGTTGCGACCCGACGCCGGCAGCGCCTGGGTGCACGGCGTCGACGTGTGGGCCGACCCGGTGCGCGCCAAAGCCCTCATCGGCAACCTCGCTGACGGCGTTCGTCTGTTCGATCGACTCACGGGCGAGCAGCTCATCACCTACACGGCGATGATGTTCTCGGTGCCGCGCGATCAGATCGCGCCTCGCGTGGCCGACCTGATCGCTCTGATGGACCTCGGCGAGGCCGCCGGAACGATCGTCGCCGACTACTCCGCGGGCATGACGAAGAAGGTCGCGCTTGCGTGCGCACTGGTGCACGCGCCGCGTCTCCTGGTGCTCGACGAGCCGTTCGAATCGGTCGACCCGGTCTCAGCGGCCAACATCGAGGACGTCCTGCGCTCCTACACGTCCTCGGGCGGCACGATCATCATCTCCAGCCACTCGATGGACCTCGTGCAGCGTATGTGCGACCACGTCGCCGTCATCGCGGCCGGTCGCGTCCTGGCCGCCGGAACGGTCGACGAGGTGCGCGCGGGTGAGAGCCTGCAGGACCGTTTCCTCTCGCTCGTGGGAGGTCGCCACACGTCGGAAGGACCGCAGTGGTTGCGACAGTCCTGAGGCTGAGGTACCGCATCCTCGGCAACACCCTCGCGCGTCGCCCCTGGCAGCTGGTCGGCTTCTGCTTCGGCATTCTCTGGGCGCTCGGCATCCTCACGTCCGTGGTCGCGGGCCTCGTCGCCGTCGCGGTGTTCCAGAGTCTGGACGGCGCGCGCGCCGTCGCCATCATCGGCGGATCGGCACTGCTGCTGGGCTGGGTGCTGGGCCCCGTGCTCGTCACGGGCATGGACACGACGGTGGATGCCGACAAGCTCGCTCCGTTCCCGCTCAGCACGCGGCAGATCATGCTGGCCCTCACCGCCACCGGTCTCACCGGCATCCCCGGCATCGCCACGTCGATCGCGGCGCTCGCGACGCTCGCACTCTGGTTCCGGTGGCCGCTCGCCGCGGGCACCGCGCTCGTGTGCGTCGCTCTGGCGGTGCTGACGTGCGTCGTGGCGTCGCGGCTCGTGTCTGCGCTCTCACGCGGGGTGGGGGGAAACCGACGCGGGCGCGAGTTCATCGGCACGATCGTGCTCGTCCTGCTGATCATGGCCGGTCCCATCGTGACCGGCACGCTCGCCCTGACCTCGACGGCCGGCGTCCGCGAGCGCATTCCGCAGATCGCGGGCGTGCTCGGATGGACGCCGATCGGCGCCGCGTGGGCCGTTCCCGCTGACGTCGCGGCCGGGCAGTGGGCGGCTGCGGCCGCGCGTCTGCTCATTGCGGTGGCAACCCTCGGCGTGCTGTGGCTGCTGTGGGCCCGCGCGCTTCGCGGTGCCGTGACCGCGCCCCGGCAGCGAAGCGCCAAGGTCGCCCGCTCCGGAGCCCTCGGGCTGTTCGGGCGCATGCCGACCGGGGGCGTCGGAGCGACGTGGGCGCGGTCGCTGACGGCCTGGCTGCGCGACCCGCGATACCTGCGACAGCTCTTGATCGTGCCGCTGTTCCCGCTGCTGTTCGCGTTCACGGGCGGCATCGACGGCTTCATGTTCTCCGGCTCCGCGGTGCTCGTAGCCCTGGTGCTGTGCCTCGCCGGCTACACGGACGTCTCCTACGACGGCACGGCTTTCGCGTCGGTGCTCGCAACCGGCATCCGCGGGCGCGACGATCGTCTCGGCCGCATGCTCGGGGCGGCAAGCATCGGCATCCCGCTCGTCGTCCTGCTGGCGGTGGTCACGACGGCGGTGAGCGGGCGTCTCGCGCACCTGCCCGGCATCCTCGGGGCCTCGCTCGGTCTGGTCCTCGGCGGGTACGGCGTCTCGGCGGTGTCGTCCGCGCTGCTCGTGACGCCGGTCGCCGCGCCGGGCGACAGCCCGTTCAAGAGCGTGCCCGGCCAGACGTTCCTGACCGGCCTGCTCGTGTTCGTCGTGATGGGCGCCTGCCTCGTCATCGGAGCGCCGGCCATCGCGTTCGCTGTCGCGGGCTTCATCACGGGCGCGGCGGTTTGGGGATGGGTGGCGCTCGTGGTCGGCATCGTCGTCGGCGGCGGTGCCGCCGCCCTGGGGGTGTGGCTCGGCGGACGGACGCTGGATCGCACCGGTCCTGACCTTCTCCAGCGCATCAAGGCTTTCCCGACGACATGACCGATGTTCTGATCCTCGGCGGGACCGGATGGCTGTCCGGGCGCATCGCGGAGCGCTGGCGGGATGCCGGTGCCGCCGTGACGGTACTCGCCCGCGGCGGCCGCGACGCGCCGGCCGGCACCCGGCTGGTCGTCGCCGATCGGGAGCGCGACGATGCCTACACCGCCGTCGCGGATCGCGAGTGGGACGAGGTCGTCGACATCTCCTCCACCGCCGACCACGTGCGTGCCGCGACCGCCGTGCTCGCGGAGCGGACGCGGCACTGGACGTACGTGTCGAGCGTCTCCGCCTATGCGACAGACGACGTGGCGGGCGCCGACGAGTCCGCCGCCCTCGCCGTCGCCGCCGAACCCGGCGACCCGTACGACTACCGGCGCGAGAAGGCCGCCGCCGAGCAGGCCGTGACAGCCGCCCTCGGCCGCCGTGCGGCCGTGGTGCGCCCGGGGCTGATCGTCGGCCCGGGTGACCCCACCGATCGCTTCGGCTACTGGGTCGCCCGCCTCGCCGCTGCGGCGGCCGAGCCCGTGCTGATTCCCGACGCACCCGGCGCGCGGATGCAGGTGATCGACGTCGACGACCTGGCCGACTTCGTGGTCGAGGTGGGCGCGGCGCGCTTCACCGGTGCCGTCAATGCCGTCGGCGACAGTCTTCCGCTGGAGGCGGTGCTCGCCATCGCTCGCAGCGTCGCCGGTCACACCGGCCGCCTCGTCGGGGCCTCCGCGCCGTGGCTCGTCGCGCACGGCGTGGGGTACTGGGCGGGGGAGCGATCGCTGCCGCTGTGGCTGCCCGACGATGTGCCCGGCTTCGCGACTCGCGCCAATGGCACCTATCGCATTCTCGGCGGACGCCACAGGCCGCTGGAGGACGTGCTGCGGCGCGTGCTCGCCGATGAGCGCGGACGGGGACTGGACCGTCCCCGCTCCGCCGGGCTCACGCGCGCTGACGAGCGCGAGCTCCTCGATGCCCTTGCGCAGTGACGGTATCGATTTGCGGCGACGACGCGCCGCGCGATAGCGTCTCCGCATGCACGCCGCCGCTCCCGTCACCGTTGCCACGGTGCTGCGCGCGCGCCGACGTCAGGACGGCCGCCGACTCTAGGCGACCCCGCGAGCTCCCTGTCGTCGCGACGGGTCGAGTCGCCGGTGTCGCCGCTTCGAGCCCACCGTTTGCCGACTCACGTCACAATAAGGTTGAACAATGACCCTTTCGGTCGCCGTCTCCGGCGCTTCCGGCTATGCCGGCGGCGAGATCCTGCGCCTCCTCGCCGCTCATCCCGACGTCCACATCCGCACCGTCACCGCGCACAGCAACGCCGGCGATGCGCTCATCCAGCATCAGCCCCACCTGCGTTCGCTGGCCGACCTCACCCTGCAGCCGACGACGCCCGAGGTGCTCGCGGGCCACGACGTGGTCTTCCTCGCGCTCCCGCACGGCCAGTCCGGTCAGTACACCGACGCGCTCGCCGACACGCCCCTGGTCATCGACGCCGGTGCCGACCACCGTCTGATCTCGCCGGCGGCGTGGGACGCGTTCTACGGCGGCGCCTTCCACGAGCCGTGGACCTACGGCGTGCCGGAGCTGATCGTCGGCGCGGGCGGGCAGAAGCAGCGTGAGCACATCGTCGGCGCCTCCCGCATCGCCGCCCCGGGCTGCAACGCCTCCACGGTGGCGCTGAGCCTCGTCCCCGGCGTCGCGGCCGGCGTCATCGACGCCCGCGACATCGTCAGCGTGCTGGCCGTGGGGCCCTCCGGGGCGGGTAAGAGCCTGAAGACGAACCTTCTCGCATCCGAGATCCTCGGCACCGCGAACCCGTATGCCGTCGGCGGAACGCACCGCCACATTCCCGAGATCCAGCAGGCGCTCACGGCGGCCGGCGCTTCCGAGGCCCGCATCTCCTTCACGCCCGTGCTGGTGCCGATGGCTCGCGGCATCCTGGCCACGTCCACCGCGCCGATCGCGGACGGCGTGGCGGATGCCGAGATCCGTTCGGCCTGGGAGAGTGCGTACGGCGGCGAGACGTTCGTTCACCTGCTGCCCGAGGGGCAGTTCCCCCGCACGGCGGACGTTCTGGGCGCCAACACCGCCCTCGTCGGACTCGCGGTCGACCGCGCCGCGAACCGCGTCGTCGTCGTGACGGCCGTCGACAACCTCGTCAAGGGCACCGCCGGTGCCGCCATCCAGTCGATGAACATCGCCCTGGGCCTTCCGGAGGCCACGGGCCTGACCGTGAACGGAGTGGCACCGTGAGCGTCACCGCCCCTGCAGGATTCGCCGCCGCCGGCGTCGTGGCCGGTCTCAAATCGACCGGCAGGCCCGACGTCGCCGTCGTCGTCAACCGCGGCCCGCTGAAGGTCGGAGCCGCCGTGTTCACCAGCAATCGTGCCAAGGCCAACCCGATCCTGTGGTCGCAGCAGGCCATTCAGGACGGCACTGTCGAGGCGATCGTGCTCAACTCGGGCGGCGCCAACTGCTTCACCGGGGCGTTCGGCTTCCAGACCACTCATCAGACGGCGGAGAAGGCCGCCGAGCTGCTGAGCATCAGCCCCGGCGACGTGCTCGTGTGCTCCACCGGCCTCATCGGCACGGGCGACGAGGTCTTCCGCGGCAAGGTCCTTGCCGGTACCGAGGCGGCGATCTCCGCCCTCTCGGACGACGGCGGCGACCACGCGGCGCGCGCCATCATGACGACCGACACCGTACCCAAGACCGCTGTCTTCGCCGGTGACGGGTGGACCATCGGGGCGATGGCCAAGGGCGCGGGGATGCTCGCTCCGGGCCTTGCCACGATGCTCGTGGTCATCACGACCGACGCGGTGCTGTCGGCCGACGAGGCGGATGCGCATCTGCGCGCCGCCACCCGGGTGAGCTTCGACCGACTCGACTCCGACGGCTGCATGTCGACCAATGATCAGGTGACGCTGATGGTCAGTGGCGCGAGCGGCGTGACGCCCGACGCGGACGCGTTCCGTGCGGCTCTCGTCGAGGTGTGCACGAGTCTCGCTCGGCAGCTGCAGGCCGACGCCGAGGGCGCCAGTCACGACATCACCATCCGCGTCGTGGGCGCGGCATCCGAAGACGACGCCGTCGAGGTGGGCCGCTCGGTCGCACGCAACAACCTCTTCAAGGCCGCGATCTTCGGCAACGACCCCAACTGGGGCCGGGTTCTGGCGGCGATCGGCACGACGCAGGCGGCCTTCGACCCGTACGCCGTGGACGTGAGCTTCAACGGGGTGCGGCTGTGCAGCGCCGGCGCCCCTGACCGTCCCCGCGAGGAGGTCGACCTCACGCCGCGCGCGACGGACGTGCTCATCGACCTCAAGGAGGGTGACGCGGCGGCGACGATCTTCACGAACGACCTGACGCACGACTACGTCCACGAGAACAGCGCGTACAGCTCATGACCGAGAAGATCCAGCACACCACCCCCGAAGAGGCCGCCGAGAAGGCCGCCGTCCTCATCGAGTCCCTGCCGTGGCTGCAGCGCTTCCGCGACCAGATCATCGTCATCAAGTACGGCGGCAACGCGATGGTGTCCGAAGAGCTGCAGGACGCGTTCGCGCAGGACATCGCCTATCTTCGGTTCGTCGGCGTGAAGCCGGTCGTCGTGCACGGCGGCGGCCCGCAGATCTCGCAGATGCTCGATCGGCTCGCCATCCCCAGCGAGTTCAAGGGCGGGTACCGGGTGACCTCCACCGAGGCGATCAGCGTCGTTCGGATGGTGCTCACCGGCCAGGTGAATCCGCAGCTGGTCGGGCGCATCAACGCGTTCGGCCCCTTCGCCGTCGGTGTGTCGGGCGAGGACGCGGGGCTCTTCCAGGGCCGGCGGCGGGGTGTGGTGATCGACGGGACCGAGCACGACCTCGGCGCCGTCGGCGATGTGGTCCGTGTCGACCCGCAGCCGGTGCTCGACCAGCTCGCCGCCGGTCGCATCCCGGTGGTCTCGTCGATCGCGCCCGACCTGGACAACCCCGGGCAGTCGCTGAACGTCAACGCGGATGCGGCGGCGGCGGCTCTGGCCATCGCGCTGGGCGCGGCGAAGCTCGTCGTGCTCACCGATGTCGCGGGCTTGTACGCCGACTGGCCGAACCGCGACTCGTTGGTCTCGCATCTGACCGCCGACGAGCTGCGCGCGATGCTGCCGCGGCTGGAGTCGGGCATGATCCCGAAGATGCAGGCGTGCCTCGACGCCGTCGACGGCGGCGTCGACACGGCGGCGATCATCGACGGACGCCAGCCTCATTCGGTGCTGGTCGAGGTCTTCACGGAACAGGGAATCGGAACAGAGGTGGTGGCGCAGTGAGCGGCGTACAGGAGCAGACGACGGCAGCGACGATGTGGCAGGAGGACGCCGGGCGCGACCTCGTCCGCAACGCCGGCGACCGGATGGCTCTGTTCGTCCGCGGCGAGGGGTCGTCGCTGTGGGACGCGGACGGACGCCGCTACCTCGATTTCCTCGGCGGCATCGCCGTCACCTCCCTCGGTCACGCGCACCCCGTCTTCGTGGAGGCCGTGTCGCGCCAGGCCGCGACGCTGTCGCACGTGTCGAACTTCTTCGCGACGCCGCCGCAGCTGGCACTGGCAGCCGAGCTCAAGCGCCTCACGGGCGCGGGCGACGCCGGACGCGTCTACTTCGCCAACTCGGGAGCCGAGGCGAACGAGGCCGCGTTCAAGCTCGCGCGCCTGCACGGAGCGGCGACGGATGCGCGTGCCGCGCGCCCCCGCATCCTGGCACTGAAGGACGCGTTCCACGGGCGCACGATGGGCACGCTCGCCCTCACCGGCAAACCGTACATGCAGGCACCGTTCTTGCCGATGGTCCCGGGCGTCGAGTTCCTCGACTCGACCGTGGAGGCCCTCGAGGCCGCGATCGGCGACGACGTGGCGGCCCTGTTCGTCGAGCCGATCAAGGGCGAGGCGGGTGTCGTGCCGCTGCCGGAGGGGTACCTCGCGGCAGCGCGTGAGATCACCGCGCGTCACGGTGCGCTGCTGATCGTCGACGAGATCCAGACGGGTGCGGGTCGAACCGGCGCCTGGTTCGCCTTCCAGCACGAGGGGATCACGCCCGACGCGATCACGGTCGCCAAGGGCATCGGCGGCGGCTTCCCGATCGGCGCGCTCATCACGTTCGGCGCCGCCAGCGACCTCTTCTACCCGGGCACCCACGGGTCGACCTTCGGGGGCAATCCGCTCGCGACGGCGACCTCCCTGGCCGTGCTCGGCGAGATCGATCGCGCGGGGCTCGTCGCCAACGCCGCCGTCCGCGGCGAGCAGCTGCGTGCCGCGATCGATCAGATCGACTCGGTGCTGATCGACGGATGCCGCGGGCGCGGTCTGCTGCTGGGCGTCGCGCTGCGGCATCCCGTCGCCGGTGCCGTCGTGGCCGCCGCGCAGCAGCACGGTCTCATCGTCAACGCCGCCAATGACAGCACGATCCGCATCGCGCCCGCGCTGACGATCGGCGACGTCGAGATCGACGAGTTCATCGACCTGTTCACCCGTTCCCTCGCGACCGTCGCCGACGCCCTCGTGCTCGATGCGTCCGACACCCACCCCTCGACCCCGGAGGCCTCCGCATGACCCGCCATCTGCTCCGCGACGACGACCTCAGCCCGGCCGAGCAGGCCGAGATCCTCGATCTCGCGGTCTCGCTCAAGAAGGACCGCTGGAAGCTGAAGCCCCTCGAAGGCCCGCAGACCGTGGCGGTGATCTTCGACAAGAGCTCGACCCGCACGCGCGTGTCGTTCGCGGTGGGTATCGCCGATCTCGGCGGCTCGCCCCTGGTGATCTCGACGGCGAACAGCCAGCTCGGCGGCAAGGAGACCCCCTCCGACACCGCGCGCGTTCTGGAGCGGCAGGTGGCGGCGATCGTCTGGCGCACCTACGCGCAGGCGGGGCTCGAGGAGATGGCGCGAGGCACGACCGTGCCGGTGATCAACGCGCTCAGCGACGACTTCCACCCCTGCCAGCTGCTCGCCGATCTGCTCACCATCCGCGAACACAAGGGTGAGCTGAAGGGGCTGACCCTCACGTTCTTCGGCGACGGCACCTCGAACATGGGCCACTCCTACGTGCTGGCCGGCGTGACGGCGGGGATGCACGTGCGCGTCGCCTCGCCCGCCGCCTACGCTCCTCGCGCCGATGTCGTCGCCGACGCCGAGCGGATCGCTGCGACCACAGGAGGCTCGGTCACGCTCTTCACCGATCCCGCCGCGGCCGCCGCCGGCTCCGACGTCATCGTCACCGACACCTGGGTGTCGATGGGCAAGGAGGAGGAGAAGATCCAGCGCGTCCACGACCTCGGCGGGTACAAGGTCACGCAGGCGACGATGGAGCTCGCCGATCCGGACGCGATCTTCATCCACTGCCTGCCCGCCGACCGGGGCTACGAGGTGGATGCCGAGGTCATCGACGGACCGCAGAGCGTGGTCTGGGATGAGGCGGAGAACCGACTCCACGCCCAGAAGGCTCTTCTGGTCTGGCTGCTGCGTCAGCAGTGACCCGGATGCGGACGGCGGGACGACGATGACGGCCCTCCGTCCGCGACCGGTGACTGCGCTCGCCGGTGCCGGAAGGCTTGCGGGCATCGACCTGGCCCGCGGGCTGGCAGTGTTCGGGATGTTCGCCGCGCACCTCCTGGTGACCCCGCACTTCGATGCGGCGCAGCCTGCGACCTGGGTCGATCTCGTCAACGGGCGGTCCTCGATCCTGTTCGCGACGCTCGCGGGGGTCTCGATCGCTCTGATGAGCGGCGCGCGGGCGAGTGCGGGCAGCAGCCCCGCGTCGGGCCGGACGCTCGTCGTCGCGCGGCGCCGACTGGTCGTGCGTGCGGTGATCATCTGGGGCATCGGGATGCTGCTGAACGCGACGGGCGTGCCGGTCTACGTGATCCTGCCGGCGTACGGCATCCTCTTCCTCCTCGCGGTGCCGCTGCTGCCCCTGTCGGCATCGACCCTCTGGGTGCTCGCTGCCGTCGTCGGTGTCGGCGCGCCGTGGCTGCTGCCGCTCGCAGATCGGGTTCTCGTGGCCGCCGGGCCGGTCGGCGGCGATCTCGTTCTGCTGCTGGGCTGGCACTACCCCTTCCTGCTGTGGGCGGCCTTCCTGATCGCGGGCCTGGCAGCCGCACGCTCCGACCTGCGCTCCCCGCGCACTCTCGTCGCGCTGGCCGTCGGTGGTGCGGCGTGCGCGATCGCGGCGGCCGCGGCATCCACGGTCATCGACGTCGACGAGGATTCCTACCTCGGACGTGTGCTGGCCGACGGCGCCCACTCCGGTGGCGTGCTCGAGGCGGTCGGGTCGGGCGGCTTCGCGCTCGCCGTCGTCGGCCTGTGTCTGCTGATCTGCCGCACGCCCGCGCGCATCGTGCTGCTGCCGGTGCGCGCGGTGGGGTCGATGCCGCTGACCGCATACGTCGGCCAGATCGCGGCGTGGGCCGTGTGGGCGTCGTTCGCTCTGGGCGACGTCGGAGATCTGTCGGGCTTCCGCGCCCTGCAGCCGTTCTGGCCGTTCGTCGCGGCGACGCTCGTGTTCTGCACCGTGTGGGCGCTCCTCCTCGGCCGTGGTCCCCTCGAGCGCGCCGTGGCGTACGCCACGCGTGTCGTCATCCCCGGCTGAACTGCTCAGCGGCGGCGGGAGCAGCGTCGCGCCGCATATCCGCGGCGATAAGCCGCAAGACCTCCC
>NZ_BADB01000236.1:0-6237 GCF_000333415.1 Microbacterium sp. B24
GCGGCACGCCCGGTGCAGAGCCGGGCTCCACCGGCGGCGCGTCGGGTGCCGCGGACAATCCCTGGACGGTCGCCACCGACGTGACGCTCGACGGCAGCCCCACGTTCGAGAAGATCAAGAGTTCCGGCACCGTCACGGTGGGCGTCAAGGAGGATCAGCCCGGCCTCGGCTATCTGGATCCGGTGACCAACACGCGCAGCGGCTTCGACGTCGACATCGCGCGCTGGATCGCCGCCTCGCTGGGCGTTGCCGAGGACAAGATCCAGTTCCAGCCGATCGCCTCGGCCAACCGTGAGCAGGCCATCGTGAACGGGGACATCGACTACTACGTCGGCACGTACTCGATCACCGACAAGCGCAAGCAGCAGATCTCCTTCGCCGGCCCCTACTTCATCACCGGTCAGGGTCTGCTGGTCGCGGCCGACAACGACAAGATCACCGGAAAAGACGCGCTGACCGCAGAGGACACCGTCTGTTCGGCGACCGGGTCGACCTCGATCCAGCGGATCAAGGATGAGACGCCGGCCAAGACGAAGGAGTACGACACCTACTCGGCCTGCGTCGAGGACCTGAAGAACGGCCAGGTCGATGCCGTCACCACCGACGAAGCGATCCTCATCGGCTACGCGGCGCAGAGCCCCGACAAGCTCAAGGTGGTCGGCGAGCCTTTCAGTGAGGAGCGCTATGGCGTGGGTATCGCGAAGGGCGACACCGCGCTCCAGGCGTTCATCAACACGATGTTCACCGACGGTGGCACGACCTGGCAGGCCATCTTCGACAAGAACCTGGGCGCCTCCGGCGTGAAGGCGACGCAGCCCCCGGTCGACGCCGCGAGCTGAGGCATGCCGGCGGCAGCGACGAGTGCGCTGCCGCCGGCATCCGGTATCCAGACGACGACAACGAGAACGATGGAAGGCGGCGCGGTGGAGATCATCACCAACAACCTCGATCTCTGGGGTGAGGCGCTCAGAGGGACGATGGTGCTGTTCGTCGGAGGCGGCATCCTCGCACTGGTGCTCGGCTTCGTCGTGGGCGCCATGCGCGTCTCGCCGATTCCCGCAGCGCGGGCGGTGGGCGCGGTCTACGTCAACTGGATCCGCAACACCCCGCTCACCCTCGTCATGTTCTTCTTCGCGTTCTGCCTGCCGATCCTGCTGCGCGAGCGCATCGACGCGGTCCTGCTGGCCACGCTCGCCCTCGGGGTCTACACGGCGACCTACGTCGCCGAGACGCTGCGCTCGGGCATCAACACCGTTCCGGTGGGCCAGGCAGAGGCCGCGCGTGCACTCGGGCTCACGTTCGGTCAGGTGATGACCCTCGTCGTCTTGCCGCAGGCCACGCGCTCGGTCATCCCACCCATGATGAGCGTGCTCATCGCGCTGTTGAAGAACACGACCGTCGCCGCGGGCTTCTCGGTGCTCAACCTCGGCTCGGTCCGCAGCAACCTCAGCGAGCGCGGCGAGAACCAGCTCGTGACGCTGCTGTGGGTCATGGTCATCTTCGTCGCCCTCGTGCTGCTTCTCGCATGGCTGCAGCGGGCGATGGAGCGCAGATGGAAGGTCGCGCGATGAGCTCCGTCCTCTACGACGTCCCCGGACCGAAGGCGATCGTCCGCAACCGCGTTCTCGGTGTTCTGACGATCGTCGTGATCGCGGCGGCGGCGGGATGGGTGATCTGGCGCTTCGCCGCCACCGGTCAGTTCGCCGCCGAAAAGTGGGAGATCTTCACCTACGCCACGATCTGGCAGCGTCTGCTCGACGGGGCCCTGGCCACGCTCGCCGCCTTCGCCGCCGCGGCGGTGGGTGCCCTCGTGCTGGGATTCATCCTCGCGATCGGGCGCCTGTCGGATCGTGCCTGGGTGCGGATCCCGGTCGGCTGGGTCACCGAGGTTCTGCGCGCCGTCCCGGTGCTCGTGTTCATGATGCTGCTCTATTACGGCCTGCCCGTCGTCGGCATCCGGATGGAGCCCTACTGGGCGGTCGTGATCGCCCTCGTCGCGTACAACGGCTCGGTGCTCGCCGAGGTCATCCGTGCCGGCGTCGAGTCGCTGCCGCGCGGCCAGAGCGAGGCGGGTTACGCCATCGGTCTGCGCAAGGCCGGGGTGCTACGACTCGTGCTGCTGCCGCAGGCGATCCGGGCCATGATGCCCGTCATCGTCGCCCAGCTCGTCGTCACCCTCAAGGACACCGCGCTCGGCTTCATCATCACGTACCCCGAGCTGCTGTATGTCATCAAGCTGCTCGGCTCGAATGCGGTGTACAGCTCGCCCCTCATCCAAACGGCCATCATCGGCGGCACGATCTACGTCGCCATGTGCCTGGCGTTGAGCTACGTCGCGTACCGCATCGAGCAGCGTACGAAGCGTCGTCAACAGCAGCAAGCGGCAGAAGGCGGGGCGCTGCACCACCCGGTGGGGGCGACGACCGATACCCAGCTGATCGGTCTGCAGCAGTCGACCGATCGCTCCACGGGCAACGAGGGCGGCGGACCGACACGTCTGCCGCGCCGTCCGCGCTGATCGGCGGGCGACCAGCGCGGCAGGGATGGCTGTCCGCCCCCCGGTAGACTCCTCTCTTGTGTCTGACGCACCCGAGATCACTCCAGAGAACGTCGATGCCGCCGTCGTCGACGCGCTTTCAGCCATCGCCGCGGCAGGCTCGACGATCGAGGTGAAGGCCGCGCGCGCCGCTCACGCCGGCGAAGGCTCGCCCCTGGCGCGGCTGAACGCGCAGCTGCGGCATGTGCCGAACGATCAGAAGGCGGCCTTCGGCAAACTGGTGGGGCAGGCGCGCGCTCGTCTCACGCAGGCCCTCGCCGCCCGTGAGGAAGAGCTCGCCGCTGCGGAGTCCGCGGCCCAGCTCGAGTCCGAGCGCATCGACATCACAGCCGTCTCACCGCGGACGCGTGTCGGGGCTCGGCATCCGGTGTCCCTGCTGCAGGAGGAGATCGCCGACCTGTTTGTCGGCATGGGGTGGGAGATCGCCGAGGGCCCCGAGCTCGAGCACGAGTGGTACAACTTCGACGGCCTGAACTTCGACATCGATCACCCGGCACGCCAGCTGCAGGACACCTTCTTCGTCGACCCGATCGCGCGACACCTGGTGCTTCGCACGCAGACCAGCCCGGTGCAGATGCGATCGATGCTCGAGCGCGACGTGCCGATCTACGTGCTCTCGCCCGGGCGCGTGTATCGCACCGACGAGTTCGATGCGACCCACCTGCCGGCCTTCCACCAGTTCGAAGGTCTCGTCGTCGACAAGGGCATCACGATGGCGAACCTGAAGGGCACGCTGGATCACGCGGCGAAGGTGCTGTTCGGCGCCGAGGCGAAGACGCGCTTTCGCACCAACTACTTCCCCTTCACCGAGCCGTCGGCAGAGCTGGATCTCTGGCACCCCACCTTCAAGGGCGGCCCGCGTTGGATCGAGTGGGGCGGATGCGGAATGGTCAACCCGAACGTGTTGCGCGCGGCCGGGATCGACCCCGAGGTCTACTCGGGGTTCGCGTTCGGAATGGGCATCGAGCGCACGCTGATGTTCCGCTCGGACGTGCAGGACATGCGGGACATGGCCGAAGGCGATGTCCGTTTCAGTGAGCAGTTCGGAATGGTGGTCTGATGCGCGTCCCTCTGTCGTGGCTGCGTGAGTACGTCGAGCTTCCCCAGGACGCCACGACCGACGATGTCTTCGCGGCGCTCGTGTCGGTCGGCTTCGAGGAGGAAGAGGCGATCGGCTTCGAGATCAGTGGACCGGTCGTCGTCGGCCGGGTGCTCTCCTTCGACGCCGAGCCGCAGTCCAACGGCAAGACGATCCGGTGGTGCCAGGTGGACGTCGGTGCGGCGAACGGTGGCGTCCGTGGCATCGTCTGCGGCGCGTCGAACTTCGTCGAGGGCGACAAAGTCGTCGTCTCGCTGCCCGGCGCCACCCTGCCGGGGCCCTTCCCCATCTCCGCGCGCAAGACCTACGGTCATGTCTCGGACGGCATGATCGCCTCCGCGCGCGAGCTCGGGCTGGGTGACGAGCACAACGGCATCCTGCGGCTCGTCGAACTGGGCCTGGACCCCGAGGTCGGCACCGACGCGATCGCTCTGCTGGGCCTCGACGACGTCGCCGTCGACATCAACGTCACTCCTGACCGTGGCTACGCCCTGTCGATCCGCGGGATCGCCCGCGAATACTCGCACGCGACCGGTGCCGCCTTCACCGACCCCGCCGCGCACGCGTGGGACGACGTGCAGCCCGGTTCGGGGTTCGCCGTCGTCGTGGACGACCGTCTGCCGCTGCGCGGACGCGTCGGAGCCAGCGAGTTCGTGGCCCGCGTGGTCCGCGGCGTCGATCCGACTCGGCCGACGCCGCCCTGGATGGTGGCGCGGTTGACCCTCGCCGGTATCCGCTCGCTCGGCATCCTGATCGACATCACGAACTACGTCATGCTCGAGCTCGGCAACCCCATCCACGGGTACGACCTCGACAGACTTCAGGGCGGCATCACGGTGCGCCGCGCGCACGAGGGCGAGAAGCTGACCACCCTCGACGGCAAGGAGCGCACGCTCAGCGCCGAGGACCTCCTCATCACCGACGACTCCGGCCCCATCGGTCTCGCCGGTGTGATGGGGGGCGGCACCACCGAGATGACGGATTCGACGCGCAATGTGCTCGTCGAAGCCGCGATCTTCGACCCGGTCACGATCGCCCGCACGGCACGCCGTCACAAGCTGCCGTCGGAGGCCTCGCGTCGTTTCGAACGCGGAGTGGACCCGCTCCTGCCGTTCGTGGCGGCCCGTCGCGTCGCCGACCTCATGGTCGAGCTCGCCGGCGGCACTCTCGACGCCGACCTCGGGGGTGCGCTGTTCGGCGAGGTCTTCGTGGGCGGCATCGAGCTGCCGCGCGCCTTCGTACCGCAGCTGATCGGCGTCGACTACACGGATGCCGAGATCACCGACGCCCTGGAGATGGTGGGCTGCGAGGTGCTGCCGGGCGACGCGCTCGATGGTGCGACGGACGGCTGGCACGTCATTCCCCCGACGTGGCGTCCTGACCTCACCGACAAATGGACGCTCGCCGAGGAGGTGGCCCGTATCCACGGGCTCGAGCGCATCCCGTCGGTGTTGCCCACGCCGCCCTCCGGCCGCGGCCTCACGTCGGTGCAGAAGGGGCGGCGCCGGGTGGCCAACGCGCTCGCCGCCGCCGGCTTCGTCGAGACGCCCTCGTTCCCGTTCTCCACGGCGGAGGCGAACGCCCTGCACGGGTCGGCGTCGGGGGAGCCCATGGCATCGGTCAAGCTCGCGAACCCGCTCGACGGTCAGGCGCCGTACCTCCGCCGCTCCCTCGTGCCGGGGCTGCTGCAGGTCGCGCACCGCAACCAGGCGCGCGGCTTCGGCGACCTCGCCCTGTTCGAGACGGGACTCGTGTTCACCCCGGAAGAGGGCGTGACGTACGGAACCGACACCGTACCGCCGTTGGCGGTGCGCCCGGACGACGAGACGATCGCCGCGTTGAACGCCGCCCTGCCGCCGCAGCCGCGCCACGTCGCGGTGCTGCTGACGGGTGACATGGTCGCCAAGCAGCCCGGTCATGCTCCGATCCCGGTCGACCTCTCGGACGTCCTCGGCGCGGTCCAGACCATCGCCGCCGGAGCGGGAGTGCGCATCGAGGTCGCCCAGGGGCAGCGCGCCGCGCTGCATCCCGGCCGCGCGGGAGTGCTGACGGTCGCCGGTGACGAGGTGGGCTACGTGGGCCAGGTGCTGCCGCAGGTGGCCGCCGACGCGGACCTGCACGGGGAGGTCTACGTCGCCGAGCTCGATCTCGACCGCGTGCTGCGCCGTGCCGGTGCCCCCGACGTGGCGCCATCGCTGTCGGGGTACCCGGCGGCGACCCAGGACGTGTCGCTGGTCGTCGGCGAAGACGTGGTCGCGGGCGACGTCGAGTCGGCGTTGCGCGAGGGTGCGGGCACGCTGCTGGAGGCGGTCCGACTCGTCGACGACTACCGCGGAACCGGCCTCGTCGAAGGTACGAAGAGCCTCACCTTCGCTTTGCGCTTCCGCGCGCCGGATCGCACGCTCACGGCCGCCGAGGCCACCGACGCGAAGCTCGCCGGAGTGGCCGTCGCCGCGGAGCGCTACGCGGCGAGCATTCGCGAGTAGCCGGGGGTTCGCGGTTCGTTCACCGCGACCCCCAATGCCACGCGGGTACCTCCATGAACCCCTGCCCGACCACGGCCGTGCCGTTCTGACCTGCG